>JALWCE010000131.1 GCA_027036935.1 Nitratiruptor sp.
GAACTACAGCTGGCTCCTCGAGAGAAAAAAGAGTTTAAACGAAGTGTAGATTCGGTTAAAGAGTTGATCGATATACTCGAAAACCAAAACTACTTTGGGGATAAAAAATGAGGAGAGTCCACTATAAGGATATTGTCAAAGCGATACGTGATACCATCATCTATTCTACGACCCATTTGAGCGAGGATATGCACAAAGCTTTACAAGAGGCTTTGGAAAAAGAGGAGAGTATAGTCGCCAAAGCGGTATTAGAACAATTGCTAGAAAATGCCGAAATAGCAGCAAGCGAAGAGAAACCCTTGTGTCAAGATACGGGTCTTGCTATCTTTTTTGTCAAAGTAGGGAGTGATGTACAAATAGAAGGCGGCACGCTCAAAGAGGCTATTTACGAGGGTACAAGACGAGGCTATGAGGAGGGGTATTTAAGAGCTTCTACTTGTGATTGTTTTACTAGAGCTAATCTCAAAGACGAAGTAGGCTACAATCTCCCTCCTATCATCTACTTCGATTTGGTAGAAGGCGACAAGATAGAGATCGAATTTGCCGCAAAAGGTGGTGGGAGTGAAAATGGAAGCAGAGCTACCGTTTTAGCACCAGCGCAGGGCAAAGAGGGAATTTTAAATTTCGTTAAACAAGTAGTTAGTGATGCCGGTCCAAATGTCTGCCCTCCCATTGTCGTAGGTGTGGGAGTAGGAGGAAGTTTTGATTATGCCGCCGTAATGAGCAAGCACGCTCTTTTTCGAGATGTAGGTACGCCAAATCCAGATCCGGAACTTGATGCTTTTGAAAAAGAGATCCAAGAAGAGCTCAATAAGCTTGGTATTGGAGCTATGGGTATGGGCGGGACCCAAACTGTCTTGGCCGTTCACATAGAGACATATCAGCCAGGTCGTATGTGCCATATCGCTTCGTTGCCCGTGGCCGTCAATATCCAGTGTCACAGCTCACGGCACGCACATATTACCATATAAATAAGGACCTAAAATGGCTGAATACAAACTCCAAACTCCACTTAGTGACGAGGATGTAAGTAAACTCAAAGCAGGAGATATCGTCTATCTTAGCGGTACGCTCTATACTGCCAGAGACGCGGCACACAAGAGGCTTGTGGATCTAATCCTAAACGGCGAGCCTTTACCTTTTGATCTGCAAGGAGCGGTGATCTACTATGTGGGTCCTACACCTCCAAAACCGGGCGAGGTGATTGGAAGCGCTGGACCTACGACGAGCTATCGGATGGATAGTTATGCGCCAATTTTGATTGAACATGGTCTTAAGGGGATGATTGGCAAAGGCAAACGAAATCAAGATGTCAAAGAGGCTTGCAAAAAACATAAAGCGGTTTACTTTGGTGCCGTAGGTGGTGCCGGGGCACTTTTAGCCAAGCGGATTAAAGATGCTAAAGTCATTGCATATCCCGAGCTAGGTCCCGAGGCGGTGCGAGAGATTGTAGTAGAAGATTTTCCTGTAGTAGTGGTAAATGACATTTATGGTAACGACCTCTATGAAGAGGGTAGAAAACTTTGGGCAAAACAATAAAAGGAGTCTAGATGAACATCCATGAGTATCAAGCCAAAGAGATATTTAGAGAATATGGAGTGCCAGTACCCAGAGGTGAAGTGGCTTTTAGCGGACCAGAGGCCAAAGAGATAGCGCAAAAACTTGGCGGTGATCTTTGGGTGGTCAAAGCCCAAATTCATGCGGGTGGTCGAGGAAAAGCTGGCGGAGTGAAATTAGCAAGAAGCCCAGAAGAGGTGGAAAAGATTGCCGAAGAGATGCTTGGTATGACTCTTGTCACGCACCAAACCGGTCCTGAGGGCAAAAAAGTAGAAAAGGTCTATATCGAAGAGGGGGCGGATATCCAAAAAGAGTACTATCTTGGTATGGTGCTCGATCGCAGCAGTGAGATGCCTGTGATGATGGCTTCGACTGAGGGTGGAATGGAGATCGAAGAGGTAGCGGCCAAAAATCCTGAAAAGATCATCAAGGTAGCCATCGATCCAACGATCGGCTTCCAAGGCTTTCATGGACGAAAATTGGCTTTTAGTTTGGGCCTATCTAAGGAGGAGATCCGTCCTTTTATCCAATTTGCCGAGGCGCTATACAAAGTCTATATGGATAAAGATGCCAACCTCATAGAGATCAACCCTCTTATAAAAACGGGGGACGGGAAGTTTTTAGCGCTTGATGCGAAGATGGGATTTGATGACAATGCTTTGTTTAGACATCCCGATATCCATGAAATGCGCGATCTTAGCGAAGAAGATCCTGTAGAACACGAGGCTGAGAAGTATGGTCTAAGCTATGTTAATTTGGATGGAAACGTTGGCTGTATGGTCAATGGTGCGGGTCTTGCGATGGCGACGATGGATATCATCAAACACGAAGGTGGCGAGCCGGCCAACTTCTTGGATGTTGGTGGTGGCGCGAGTGCCCAGACCGTGGCCAAAGGGTTCGAGCTGATTTTGCAGGATGAAAATGTCAAGAGTATCTTTGTCAATATCTTTGGTGGTATCGTACGCTGTGACCGTATCGCCAACGGAATTTTGCAAGCAACTAAAGAGGTAGAGGTCAATGTACCCGTTGTAGTGCGACTTGATGGTACGAATGCTAACGAGGCGGCCGAAATTTTGAAAAACGCCAATATCCCCAATATCATTCCAGCTACTGATTTGGCCGACGGCGCTAAAAAAGCAGTAGCCGCTGCGAAAGGAGAACTCTAATGAGTATTTTGGTCAATAAAGATACAAAAGTAATCGTCCAAGGTTTTACGGGAAAAGAAGGAACGTTTCACTCCCAGCAGTGTATCGACTATGGTACCAAGATCGTAGGGGGTGTGACACCAGGTAAAGGTGGCCAGACCCATCTGGGGCGCCCAGTATTCAATACTGTCAAAGAAGCTGTGGATGCGACAGGAGCTACAGTAAGCCTCATCTTTGTTCCTCCCGCCTTTACTGCCGATGCGGTGATGGAAGCGGCGGATGCCGGGATCGATCTAGCCGTCATCATCACTGAAGGGGCTCCTGTTAAAGATATGATGTATGCCAAGATGTATGGGACTAAAAAAGGAATGAAGACTATTGGGCCAAACTGTCCGGGCATTATCACAGCCGAAGAGTGTAAGATCGGTATTATGCCCGGATTCATCTTCAAAAAAGGGCCGGTTGGTCTTATCTCAAAATCCGGGACTCTAACTTATGAAGCGAGCAACCAGGTGGTTAAAGAGGGGCTTGGTATCACTACAGCTGTGGGTATCGGAGGAGATCCGATCATAGGTCTGAGCTACAAGCAGCTTTTGCCGCTTTTTGAGGCCGATCCCGAGACAGAGGCGATCGTTATGATTGGTGAGATTGGCGGAACGCTTGAGATCGAAGCGGCCGAATTTATTAAACAAAATATTACAAAACCGGTAGTAGCTTTTATTGCAGGTCAAACTGCTCCAAAAGGTAAGCGTATGGGGCATGCGGGTGCGATTATTAGTGGAGGTCAAGGAACGGCTCAAGAGAAGATGGAAGCGTTGCGAAATGCTGGCGTGCATGTGGTGGAGTCCCCTGCGGATATTGGTAAAACCGTAGCGCAAGTATTGGGCAAGTAGTGAAAAAGAGCTTTGGGGTACTCAATGTAAGATGCGAGGGGTGCGCTCATAGTATTAGGTTTGACAAAAGAGCCTCGAATTGTAACAGTAGATATCAAAAGTGGCGAGAAAGAGGAGCAATTTAAAAATATTTTACGCTCTTTGGGATATCCTCTGTGTGAGGATGAGTTCTCAAGTGCTCAAAATATAGGGTATAAAACCAAAAGCTTGATAAGCTGTGCGGTAGGGAAACTATTTTAGATAAAGGAGAATAATATGGGATTACTCAAAGCCCCTGAAAATACCCCTGTATGGGTAGAAGAGAAAAACTGTAAAGCCTGCGATTTGTGTGTGGCCTATTGCCCAGCGGGCGTACTTGTGATGGTACCCGAGCCCAAGACGATCTTAGGAGCAATGGTTAAGGTGGTGTATCCTGATAGCTGTATTGGCTGTAATGACTGCGAGCTTGAGTGTCCGGACTTTGCTATCATGGTAGCCGATAGAAAAGAGTACAAATTTGCCAAGCTCTCTAAAGAAGCCAAAGAGAGAGCCGAAGCAATCAAGAAAAATCATTATATGGCACGAGAAGAAGATCTCAAAGCACTTTGCGCATAAGGAGAAAGAATGGCAAGAGAAGTAATATCGAGCGGAAATGAACTGGCCGCAATCGCTGCAATCGATGCGGAGTGTAAATTTTTTGGCGGATATCCTATTACCCCATCAAGTGAAATCGCTCATGAGATGAGTGTACGCCTACCAAAAGTGGGTGGAAAATTTATCCAGATGGAAGATGAGATCGCTGGTATCTCTGTAGCTTTGGGTGCTAGTATGAGCGGTGTGAAGTCCATGACCAATACCTCGGGCCCAGGTATTAGTCTCAAAGCTGAGCAGATAGGTCTAGGATTTATGACCGAAACGCCACTGGTGATTACCAACGTTATGCGAGGAGGTCCTTCTACCGGTCTGCCTACACGGGTACAGCAAGGAGATATCAATCAGGCAAAAGCTCCTACTCACGGAGATTATAAATCTATCACCTTTTGCCCTGGAAGCCTTGAAGAGTGCTACACCGAAGTGGTGCGAGCTTTCAACGTGGCTGAAGAGCTGATGACTCCAGTGTTTGTGCTTTTGGACGAGACCCTTGGCCATATGCACGGAAAAGCGGTGTTGCCAGATCTTGAAGAGGTTAAAGCCTCCATTGTCGATCGAGCCAAGCCGGATCCATCCATCCCAAAAGAGGAGTTTAAGCCTTTTGATGTGCCACTAGATAAACCGGCGGTCATTCCTCCAATGTTCCAAGGCTATCGATTTCACCTCACAGGTCTTCATCATGGACCAACAGGCTTTCCTACCGAAGATGCCCAGATCTGTCAAAATCTGATTGAGCGGCTCCATAGAAAGATAGATTCTAGACGAGCCGATCTACTTGATAGCTATGAAGAGTATATGCTCGATGATGCGGAGTGGCTGATCGTAGCCTATGGCAGTGTGAGTAGAAGTGCTAGAGAGGCAATTAATCGTTTAAGAGCTGAGGGTAAAAAGGTAGGAATGTTTCGACCAATTACTCTTTGGCCAAGTCCAGAAGAGAGGATGAAAGAGATTGGCGAGAGATTTTCGGCTGAAAAGATCTTGATGCCAGAGCTCAATATGGGCCAATATATTGATGAGGTAGAGCGAGTGATGAAAAAACGTCCAGTTGCGCTCAACAAAGCGAACGGCCGACCTATCAGCCCGGCAGAAATTATCGACAAACTCAAAGAAATGGGAATCTAAGGGGGAGATCATGGCATTTAACTATAACGAATATCTACGAACGGACAAGATGCCCACACTCTGGTGTTGGGGTTGTGGGGATGGGATTATTCTCAAAGCGGTGATTCGAGCCATCGATAAACTTGGATGGAATATGGATGATGTATGCGTGGTGAGTGGGATTGGATGTAGCGGACGATTTAGCTCTTATCTCAACTGCAATACTGTACATACCACACACGGGCGAACGGTGGCATACGCCACAGGTATCAAGCTGGCCAATCCCGATAAGCACGTGATCGTGGTTGCAGGAGATGGTGATGGCCTCGCTATTGGAGGAAACCATACGATCCATGGATGTCGTAGAAACATCGATCTCAACTTCATCCTCATCAACAATTTTATCTATGGTCTGACCAACTCACAAGTTAGTCCTACTACACCAAAAGGGATGTGGTCTGTCACGACCCAGTATGGCAACGTCGATCCTACCTTTGATGCGTGTAAACTGGCAGAGGGTGCCGGAGCTACTTTCATCGCTAGAGAGACCGTTACCGATCCTAAAAAGCTTGAAAAGATGTTTGTCAAGGGTTTTGAACATCGTGGATTTAGCTTCTTCGATGTCTTTAGCAACTGCCATGTCAACCTCGGACGAAAGAACAAAATGGGTGAGGCGATCCAAAACCAAAATTGGCTCGATGAGATTACATTGCCAAAAGCCAAATATGAAAAGCTTCCAGAGGAAGAGAAAATCAACTACTTCCCAACTGGAATCTTGCACCATGTAGATGATCAGATGGAGTACTGCGACGCGTATGATCTTGTGATCGAAGCGGCACAAAACAAGAAAAAAGTGGATGTGCCTATTCAGGTTAAGCCATTTTAAAGCTGAGGGCTGGGCCCTCTTGTTGAATTGCTATTCGTAGTAGTTATTCAAAGAGATAACAAAACGAACTCAAAGGAAGTTGACTATGAGACATCAATTACGATTTACCGGCGTAGGCGGGCAAGGTGTTTTGCTTGCTGGAGAGATCTTGGCGGCAGCAAAGATCAAGGCGGGTGGTTACGGAGTTAAGGCAGCCACCTATACCTCTCAGGTGCGAGGCGGTCCTACCAAGGTGGATATCATCCTTGATGACGAAGAGATCCTCTATCCATACGCCAACGAGGGAGAGATCGAGTATATGCTCTCTACTGCACAAGTGAGTTTTAATCAATTTAAAGGCGGTGTAAAGGATGGCGGGATTATCGTAATTGAACCAAACCTTGTTACCCCAACTGATGAAGATATCCAAAAGTGGGAGATGTACGCTATTCCTATCATCTCTATTGCCAAAGAAGAGGTAGGAAACGTAGTTACCCAGTCTGTGGTAGCCCTTGGTGTGACTATTGAAATGACGCAAGTATTGCCAAATGATCTTGTATATGAGACGATGATTTCAAAAGTACCACCAAAATTTATCGAGCTTAACAAAAAAGCCTACGATCTTGGTGTCAAATATGCTAAAGAGGCGAAAGAGCGAGGAACTATCAAATCTATTGCAGATGTGGAAGCTATGAAAGCAAAAGATATCTGTGAAATGGTAAAATAAGAGGCTTGAATTTAAAAAAAATTTAAGCTAAAATTACACTCGGCGCAGCGGATAGCAGCTTGGCCAAGGCCAAGAGGAAAGTCCGAGCTGCAGTGAGGCAGGGTTCCACCTAACCGGTGGCCAGCGAGCCCTTTGGGCGAAGCTGAGGGAAAGTGCAACAGAAAAGAGACCGCCAATGGCCGTTAGGCACAGGCAAGGGTGAAAAGGCGAGGTAAGAGCTCACCGCCTCTTTGGCAACAAAGAGGGCAGTGTAAACCCAACCCGCAGCAAGTCGCACCTGGTTGGAGCCTCACACTTTGAGTGCGACGCTAGAGCTCTATGGCGACATAGAGTGTAGATAAATTGCTATCCACGACAGAACTCGGCTTACAGCTGCGCCACCATGTGATACCTTTTAAGCAGCTCATCTTTGAGCTGAGTGAAGCTTATATCTGGTTTTTCCTCCAAAATCTCTTGCATCACTTCGTTGTCCTCTTTCCCATTCCAAATCTTTTGATAAGATCCCTCTTTGTAGCCATGCTCTTGACGAAACTGATTAAGAGCATTTTTGCCTATATAGAGGCGGTAAAGCTCCTCAAACGAGAGTCCTACCGCATCACAGGCTTTGAAAAACTGCTCTATCAAAGACTCCTGCAACATCTCGCTATCGTTTTTTATAAGTGAAAGAGCCATCAATTCCTCGAATATATCCAGATACTCATCCACTTTATCGTTTTGCCACTGGGTGAGCTTGATATCGCTTGTGGCATTTTTGAGATTGTCGATCATTCTGGCCGCTTCGTCCAAAGGATTGTGCTGCAAAAGGTAGCTCATCATGAAATGCCAAATGTCCACCAGCTCTATTTTTGCATTTTCGTAGTTGGGCTTGGCGTGGATACTCTTCCAATGTTTCCATGGAAAGGAGTCGATTAGTTCGGCCGTCTCTATCGTTATGGCGCGCTTCCAATTGATCACTTTGCCGTTTTTAGTTCTACCTTCTCGCCATTTTGGGCCGTTGGTATCGTTGTTAAGCTCATTTTGGAGCTGCAGCATCTCATAAATTTTCTCCATTATCCCAACCTCGCCAACTCTTTTTCTATTTTTACCAATTTCTCTTTTGTCTCTTGGAAAGCTCTTTTATTCTGTTCTACCACCTCTTTAGGAGCGTTTTTGACAAAATTCTCATTATCTAGCATCTTTTGTAGTTTCATTACCTCTTTTTCCAGTTTTGTCTTTTGTTTGGTGAGGCGGTTTTTGATTGGGGTGAGATCGATCCCCTCAAGAGGAATAAAAACTTCTACTTTTTCACCGATATCGGCTACTGCTTTTTTGATCGGCTGGGTAGTCGTCTCAATCTTTTCTACTTTGGCCAATTTTTGAATGTAGCTTTTGGCCGCTTCGTCAAGATCTGCTTTGATATATGCTAAAGGAATTTTTTTGTTGGCCATATCTATAAGAGCCTTTGCACGGCGTAAAGTTACTACCGCATCGATGATAGCAGCGAATTTTTTCTCTATTTGTGAGTCTATTGCTTCGGGTTTGGGGTAGGGCTGGATCATGATCGATTCGTTCTCTTCTAGGCTTGCGCCGCTTAGCTCTTGGTAAAGATACTCGGTGATAAAAGGCATAAAAGGGTGCAAAAGTTTCATAGACTCTTTAAATATAGCTCCAAGTTCTGGGATGCTTTCTTTGTTGGCTTTGGAGAGCTCGATCCCCCAGTCGCAAAATTCCCCCCATAAAAAGCGATAAAGAGTAGTAGCTGCGTCGTTGAAACGATAGGAGTCGAGGTTATGCCGTACCTCTTTGGTCGCTTGGTTAAAACGGCTTTTAATATAGCGCCCAAGATCAGTAGTGATTTGGATATTGGCCAAATCATCGAAATGATCTTGGTGCATCTGCAAAAATCTGGCGGCGTTGTAGAGCTTGTTGGTAAAATTGCGATAAAGCTCTAACCGATCTTTAGAGAGTTTGATATCTCGTCCTTGGACGGCGAGGGCTGCAAGGGTGAAGCGAAGAGCGTCGGCACTATACTCTTTTATTGTATCGATGGGATCGATCACGTTACCTCTAGATTTACTCATCTTTTGACCATGTTCGTCTCGTACGAGGGCGTGCAAATAAACATCTTGAAATGGGAGTTTATGCAAAAAATGCTCACCCATCATCATCATCCGCGCCACCCAGAAAAAGAGGATATCAAATCCGGTGATGAGCAGATCGTTTGGATAAAATTTTTCCAAATCATCTTCGTTCCACTTGATACCCTTGCCCCACTCGCCATTGCCCCAGCCAAGGGTCGAAAAGGGCCAAAGAGCGGAGCTGAACCAGGTATCGAGGACATCAGGGTCTTGGTAGATATCTGTGCCGCCGCATTTTGGACATTTTTCTTCTTTCTCTTTTTTGCTCGCCCACTCGTGGCCACAATTGTTGCAGTACCACACGGGGATTCGGTGTCCCCACCACAGCTGCCTGGAGATACACCAGTCTCTTAGCTCACGCATCCAAGCGTTAAAGTTGTTGAGCCACTGAGGTGGGTAGAATTTGGTCTCCCCCTCATTTGCTTTTCGTACCGCCTCTTTGGCGATCTCGGCTTTGACGAACCATTGAGGAGAGATGTAGGGCTCCACCACATTGCCGCAGCGGTAGCAGTGGCCTACTTGATGGATATGAGGCTCGATTTTTTCAATAAATCCCTCCTCTTTCAGTCGCTCTACCACTTTTTGCCTAGCTTCCAAACGTTCCATTCCCGCAAATTCGCCGGCCTCTTCGTTTAAAATCCCTTTTTCATCGAAAATAGTGATAAAGGGTAGATTGTGCCGTTTGCCCACTTCATAGTCGTTGGGATCATGAGCTGGAGTGACTTTGACCGCCCCTGTACCAAACTCCATATCCACATGTTCATCAGCAATGATAGGTATTTCTCTTTTAATAAGAGGGAGGCGCACCTTTTTGCCAATGAGATGTTTGTAACGCTCATCATTTGGATTAACCATCACGGCAGTATCGCCAAAGTATGTTTCTGGTCTGGTGGTGGCCACTACAAGATATTCGTCATTTCCTACGATGGGGTATTTGATGTGGTAGAGGGCCCCCTCTTTTTCTTCATACTCTACCTCAATGTCGCTGAGCGCTCCGTCGTGGGTGCACCAGTTGACCAGGTAGTTGCCTTTGACGATGAGCCCTTCGTCATAGAGTCGCACGAAAGCTTCTCGTACGGCGTTTTTGAGTCCTTCGTCCATTGTAAAGCGCTCCCTGCTCCAAGCTGGACTTACGCCTAGTAAACGCAGCTGCGTAACGATAGCGTTGCCAGACTCCTCTTTCCATTGCCACACATACTCCAAAAATTTCTCTCTACCAATATCCTCTTTTTTGATTCCTTTGGCCAGAAGCTGCTTTTCTACCACATTTTGTGTAGCGATTCCGGCATGGTCTGTACCCGGTTGCCACAAAGTTTCAAAGCCATCCATCCGTTTGTACCGCACCATAATATCTTGAAGCGTAAAGGTAAGGGCATGACCTATATGCAGTCGTCCCGTTACATTTGGAGGAGGCATCATGATACAAAAGGTTTTGCCGTTTTGGATCTTTTTGTTGCCATTAAGCTCGAAATAGCCTCGGCTCTCCCAGATTTGGTAAAATTGCTGCTCTATTTTTTGGGGATTGTACTTGGTCATCTCGCTCATTTAAGTAGCCTTTAAGCAAAAAATTTTGCCCAATTGTACCAAAAAATTACCTCATACTCCAAGGAGATCAATGCTATCAGCACTCAATCCTGAGCAGCTCAAAGCCGCTACGGCCCCTTTTGGACATAATCTTATTATTGCAAGTGCCGGGACAGGTAAGACTTCTACTATCGTAGCGAGGATATCTTATCTTTTAGAGCAAGGTGTACAACCTCACGAGATATTGTTGCTCACTTTTACCAATAAAGCAGCTCAAGAGATGGTGGGACGGATACAGAGCCGTTTTGGTAGTTTGGCCAAAAAAATAGAGGCGGGGACATTTCACGCAGTCAGTTACCGATGGCTCAAAGCCATCGATCCCAAGCTGGTTCTCAAGCAGCCAAAGGAGCTTAAACTTCTGTTTAAAAGCATTTATGAGCGAAGAGACTTTAGCCATTTTGAGACAAAAGCTTTTGCCGCTTCAACGCTCTTTGATCTTTACTCTTTATACCAAAATTCCCAAATGAAGCAAAGCTTTGGGGAGTGGATGAAAAGGAAGTATCCAGAGCATGAGGAGCTCGCTTCTATTTATGAGGATATTGCACTGGAGTTTGAAGAGCTCAAGGATGAGTATGGATTTTTAAGCTTCAATGATCTTTTGCTCAAAGCCATAGAGTATAAAGACCAATTACCCCGTTTTGTCGAAGTACTTGTGGATGAATACCAAGATACTAATAATCTACAGGGACGATTTTTGGAGGCATTGCACTACAACTCCCTTTTTTGTGTTGGAGATTATGACCAAAGTATCTACGCTTTTAACGGGGCAAATATTGATATTATCGCTAGTTTTCGGTACCGATATCTGGATGCCAAGATCTTTAATCTGAGCAAAAATTATCGCTCTACGAAATATATCCTCGATCTTGCTAATAGAGTGATTTCTCATAATGAGCGTATCTATCCCAAAAAATTGGAAGTGATGAACCAAAAAAGGGCTGTGCCTCCAAAGCTGCTGGCGTTTTATGATCTATATGAGCAGTATGAAAGGATTGCGAGGCTTATCAAGCTCTCTTCAACCCCAAAAGATCAAATCGCCGTCATATTTCGCAACAACGCCAGTGCTGATGGAATAGAGGCGGCTTTGCGAGATCAAGGTCTTTCGTGCAAGCGAAAAGGGGGACAGAGTCTTTTTGATATGAAAGAGATCAAAGCTCTTTTTGATCTGCTCTCTTTGCTTCTCAATCCCAAGGATCTTTTGAGTTTTATCCATATTTTTGAATATGCCAAGGGAATTGGAGCCAATAGCGCTAAAGAGCTGTATGAGGCGTTGATACGATGTGGTGGAGGGGATATGGTACGAGGGGTGCAAGAGCCAGAAGATATCAAAAATCCTTTTGCAAAAAAAGAGAGAAGTTATCAGCTAGCCCTCTTCGAAGATACGCTACAACCAGCAAGCAAAAGCCGCTTTAGCCATTTAGCTATCGATGAGCATATCAAAGCTCATCCATTACTGACATATCCAAGAATGAGTGAAGATGCGGTTCTTTTCTTGGAGGACTTGTACATATTACAAAAAAAATTTCGACGTATCAAACGGCCAAGACAGGCGATAGAGGCATTAAGAGACTCGTTTATTGTAGATTATATTAAAAAAATTTTAGCTAAAAATAGAGCAAAACAAAAAGATGGTTCGATAGACAAGGAGCGTTATAATCAAACGATCGAGCGTATAGAGCGGCGTTTTGCCCTTATAGCCCATCTGGCTCATAACTATGACGATCTGTATCGTTTTTATAATGCGATGGTATTGGGCGGTAGCGAGATGAGTCAAGGTGAGGGGGTCAATCTTCTGACCGTCCATGCCAGTAAAGGGCTTGAATTTAGCGAGGTTTATGTGGTGGATCTGATGGAGGGACGTTTTCCAAATCTTAGGCTCGTCTCAAAAGGGGGATCTATCGAGGAAGAGCGCAGACTCTTCTATGTGGCCGTTACGAGGGCCAAAGAGCTTTTATATTTAAGTTTTGCCAAATATGACAGGCTAAAAAAGCAAGAGTTCTTGCCCAGCCGTTTTTTGCAAGAGGCTGGACTTGTGTCCTAATGGCCTTGGACCACTTTGGCCATATCCCACATCGGTAAGAATATGCCAAGAGCCAAGAGCAGTACCAAACCGGCTATGATGGCGAGCATAATGGGCTCGATATAGCTAGAAAGGTTGTCTAAAATATTGTCAAATTTCATTCCGTAATACTCGGTGATCTTTTCGATCATCGCATCAAGCTGTCCGCTCGCTTCGCCAGCAGCTAGCATCTGTAAAATCATATTTTCAAAAAGTTTGGTCTCGGCAAAAGCCTCTTCGATGGATGAGCCTTTTTCCACCATCGTCTTAACCATAGCAAGTTTTTCTTTAATCACACTATTTTCCACCATATTGATGGCATTGTCTAGACCATCGATAATCGGTATACCCGCTTTTGTCAATTCAGAAAAGACCATCATAAAGCGATTAAGCTGGGCGTAGTAGATGATATCTTTGAGCAAATAGGTGCGTAAAAAGAGAGCGTCGAGGCTGTATTTGAAATCTTTATTGGTGCGATAAAAATAGATAGAGATGATGATACTAAGAGCTAGTCCCAGCAGGATATAGAGTCCATAAGTATTAAAAGCATGTTCGAGCCAAAGAAGAATTTTTGTGGGCAGTGGAAGCTCAGCGTGAAATTTGGCAAAGATCGATTTAAATTTTGGCACCACATAGGTAATAAGGATGGTAAAAGCGATGCCCATAGCGGTTAGGGTAATAAGAGGATAGCGGATTGCTTTTTTGAATTTGCGCACATTCTCGTCAATTTTTTCTAAAATATCGGCAAGGGTGAAAAGGGCGTGGGACATATCTCCTGTCTGTTCGCCTAGGCGGATCATCGTGATGGTCAAAGAGCCAAGTTGTGGTCTATATTTTTCTAAAGATTTAGAAAAGCTAATACCTGCATTGATGCTTTCGGCCAGATCGCTCAAAATTACTTTGAGCTGCTGATTTGTAGTATGATTGGCTATTTCTGTAAGGCTGTCGTGGATCGGAATGCCTGCGTTGGCCATAACGGCGAGTTGGCGAATGGCGGTGATGAGGTCTCGGCGTTTGATTTTGCCCTTGCGTAGATTTTGCAGCTGTTTTTGGATCTCTTTAAAATGCTCTTCCACAGGAGGAGAGGTCTCTTCTATTTTGAGGATAATGCCGTTCGTTTTGAGTTTTGCCTTTTTGAGAGCCTCTTTTTTATTCTCTGATTTGACAAGAATATAATCTTTTTTCCCTTTGCTCAGTACTTTGACATTGTAGTATCGCATTATAGCCTCGTTACGCGTAGTACTTCATCAACAGTCGTAGAGCCTTGGATTGCTTTGACTATACCATCATAGATCATAGGTTTAAACCCTTTTTTGGTAGCAGCGTTAAAGATAGCCTCTTTGCTTTCCTCTTTTGCGATCATACGAGAGATATCTTCGTCCACATTGAGTACCTCGCATATCATCTCCCGTCCGCTATATCCGGTAAAATCGCAGTGTTTGCACCCTGTACCTTTGAAAAATCTATAGTTTGGAGGTAGATACCCTTTTATCTCTTCTAATACCTTTGGTTCTAATTCCGTTTGGGTTTTGCAATGTGGGCAGATACGGCGTACCAATCGTTGTGCTTCTATGGCAATGAGAGCTCCACTTACCAAATAAGGTTCGATTCCCATATCTATCATTCGGTTGATGGCGCTAATAGCGTCGTTGGTATGGAGAGTGGAGAGAACGAGGTGGCCAGTAAGAGCGGCTTGGGTGGCGATACGCATCGTCTCTTGATCCCTAATCTCACCAATCATTACGATATCTGGATCTTGACGAAGAATGGAGCGCAGAGCAGAGGCGAAAGTAAAGCCGATTTTGGGGTTGACTTGAGCTTGTTGTACGAGATTTATCTTGTATTCTACCGGATCTTCTACGGTAATGATCTTTTTTTCTACGCTTCTAAGCATATTAAGAGCGCCGTACAAAGTAGTCGATTTACCGCTTCCCGTAGGTCCTGTGACCAAAATGATTCCATACGGGGTTTTAAGGGCTTTGGTAAAAATTTCAAAATTATATTTACTCATTCCCGCTTCTTCAAGAGGGATCATCGCTTTTGTTTTGTCTAAAATCCGCATAACGATGGATTCTCCAAAGACGATAGGTAGCGTGGAGATACGAAAGTCGTACTCCTTGCCCAGAATAACTTCTGAAAAGCGTCCGTCTTGAGGTTTTCTCTTCTCAGCGATATCAAGATTGGCCAAAAGTTTGAGTCTAGAAGAAAGAGGCGGATAAATGTCCTTATCGAAAATAAACTTTTCAGTAAGAAGTCCGTCAATTCTGGCTCGAACGACACAGTTGTTTTCGGTAGGTTCGATATGTATATCGCTGGCACGAGAGAGGATACAAGACTTAAGAATGGCCTCAATAAGTTTTAAAATAGCGCTTGACTCTTCTAGCTCCTCTTTATCTCCTATACCGTTTTGGAGGTCTCTTCTGATTTCATCGATATACTCTTTGATATTTTCATTTAATTCTAGTTTATTAAGAAAATTGTCTATTTGCTGCTGTTGTGCCAAGACAAGTTTAATAGGTTTTTTGGGAAAAAGACGCTGTAGGGCATCTTGCGCTCCGATATCAAGAGGATCGGCAATTGCTACAATAAGAGATATGTCGCTCTCTTTTACAGGTATGGCATGGTATTTTTTGAGCTGATTGAGAGGGATTTTGGAAGCGACTTTTAGATTGATGTCATAAGAGTCTAGATCAATATACTCTATACCAAGATTTTTTGCAAAAGATTGAAAGGCTTTTTCTTGGATTGTAGTTGAGAGTTCTTGTAAATCTTGCGGGAGAAGTTCCCCGTGTCTGAGGCCTTTTGCCAAAATTTCGGCTGTCTGCTCTTCAGATACTATCTTTTGATTGATCAAGGAGTAGATGGCCTGTTTGGGTGAGGAGCTCTCCTTTTGGATCTGTTGTAGCTGGGCCACCTGATTAATCTGATTAATAGGGAGATGGCGAAGAATAAAATTTAATACTTTTTCCATTTGGATCTACCGATACTGATGAGTAATAGTCTTGTTTGCTCGTATCTCTTTGATAATAAGCACTTTGCCATATTTGTCTTTTCCAACGCTCATTTTATATGTCGTGTTATTTTCTCTATCTTGCATTACATACTCATTATCGGTTTTTTTGTACTTTTTTTGAAAATAGAGATTGAAAACTTTGGAGAGAATATAAGGGGTTTGGGGAAGATGGATGGGAGGAAAAGTGGTATCGTCAAAAAGGGCCGAAGTAAGAATATTCTTTTGAGTGAGAATCAAAGAGAAATAGGATCGGTTATATCGAGCTTGCGGCGTTTTGCTCAAGACCAAAATAGGTACGGCTAATCTATTGATATAGTCGATGCGTAGACAGGCAAAAGCGTACATCATAGTGAGATTTTGATCTTTTTGGAGTTTATCGAAAAGTTTGTATCCTTTGTTGCATACATATGCGTACTTTTTATTTTTATAGGCTTTGATGAGTGAAGAGATATCAGTAGCGTGGGCTATGAGGATAAAAGATATAGATATAAGTATCACTCTCATTGAAATGTTCCCTTTTGCATTTGAAGATAGAGTGCTTGGGCCCTAGGACTGGGGTGATGGAGTAAATAGGCGTATAAAGCGTCCAGTGCTCGTCTTTTATCTCCCATTTTATAAGCCGATTTGGCAAAAATTATCCAGCTTTTTTCATCTGACTTATCAAATTCGTTAGCTTTAATACTCCACTGTAGCGCTTGTTGATATTTATGAAGCTCATAAAATTTTTGGGCTATTAATAGAGCGATATTTTTGTTTGGATGGTTTGCAAAAGTCTCTTGTAGCGTTTTTATGTCGCTTCTTTGAGCTTGGATATGAAGTTTTTGGTGTTGCGTTGGAATTGGTGAAGAAGAGGCTTTGGTATAAGAGACTTTTTTAGGCTGAGTTTTTCTAGGATGGCGCACCATAGCTTTTGTGGGTGTAGTAAGATACTTTTCAAACTCTAGGTTTGGTAATAAAAGAGGAGCTGGCAAAGAAGTGCAAGAGTGGGAAGAATGAGAAGAGGATATCGGTAATGATGAGGATATGGAGGAGGATATTTCTTGAGCGAGAGAGCTTTTTTGTATCTGTGGCGATGATTTTGGTTGGGACGTAGAGGTTGAGGTCTTGGCGGGATGTTTGATGGTAGCAGGGGTGTTGTGATTGAATAAGGAGTATGAGAGGATAAGATAGGCTCCTGCAAATACTATTCCTACTGCTCCTAGTTTTTTTATAAGTTTTTTGAATTTGTATCTTTTCCATCTTTTTTCTAATAGCTCATATTCATGCATCGATATATCCCATATAAATAGCGCACATCTCTAAAAATTTTTTTTGTATCTTTTTTGATTGGACTTTAGTGGGGTGGTGGATATCGTAAAATTCCAAAATATCAAAAAGATTATATAAAAATTTATTGGTTTGGCGAAAATTTCCTTTTGTATATCGGTAAATAAAAGAGGATCTTTTTTGATCAAAGCGTTGGGCTAGATCTACGAGTCGGGCGTTTAGGAGCTTCTTTTGAATATATATCTGAAATTCAGGGAGTTTTGGCTCTTGCATTTTGATCTCTTTGAAAATACGACTCTTAAAATGCTCTTTTGCCGTGAGCTCCTCTTCTTCATTATGGTGCAAAGAGAGCAAAAAACTTAATTTTTGTGTATCGCTGAGTATGCGTATTATCTCTAGTGTCTCTCTTGTGTAAAGCTGCGCTTCGTCTAGCAAAAAAATATGGTGTTCATCAAGCTCTTCGATCTTTTCAAGTAGATCCGTATCTTTTTGTATTCCTAAACTTTTTTTAATATCTTTCTCAAAAGTAAGAGGGGAGGTGAGCAGGTGAATATTTTTTTGTTCCGTTGTTTTTGTAAAGTGGCGAAGTAAAAAGGTTTTACCAACACCGGGCGGTCCATAGAGGATAGCTAGCCTAAAAGGTTTTTGTACAAGATCATTGAGCTCTTGTAGGTAGCTAAGATTAGATTCAAAAGTGATAAAGCCGCTCTCTTGTGTCTCCAAAAATGCCTCTTTAGCTTCGTAGTAGATACTTTTATTTTTCATTGGGCAATTTTTTATATCCAAAGTCTTTCAAACTTAAGCTTGAGGTATCTCCATCGACGATACGCGGTCGCAAAATAAATACCAACTCAAATCTTTTATTATCGCTCTTTTTACTTTTGAAAAGATTGCCAAAGATAGGGATGTCTTTAAGAATGGGGACCCCATTGATCATAAAATTTTTAGTGTTTGAGATGAGACCGCCAAGGATCAGCGTGGCTCCATTTTTTACTTTTACCACCGTAGATATTTTCTTTTCCGTAGTATCTGGAGCGATTTCACGAAATCCTTTTTGGTTCATCTTGTCCAGTTCCTCTGGATTGCGAAGCTCGGAGATAGATGGATTGATACGCAAAATAATATCGTTGTTTTTCGTAATTTCTGGAGTGATATTGAGCAAAATTCCAACAAAGATGGAAGAGGGCGTATAAGCCACCTCTCCGGGATTGTTGTTGCTGCTGATAGTTATTTGAGTAGGGACATTGTAGTTAAACGTATCTCCTATCGTGATGATGGCAGGCTGATTGTTTAGAGTGAGTACTTTTGGATTGGAGAGTGTGATTACGTTGCCGTTTTGTTGTAAAAAGTTAATAATGCCGGCAAGATGTAAGGATGTATTGATGATCGCCGTAGCAGTGGAGGTATAGCTAAGATTTTTAAAATTCGTACCTGTCCCTACACTTTGGTATTGGTAGAGCGGATTAGTAGGTACAAACTTCCCACTGCCGTCATAATTCCCGTTGAGCAAGAGATTAAAACGGCTCCAGTCGATGCCGGTGGTGGCGTTCTTGTTCAGTATGACCGCTAAGATAGAGACATCGATCAAAACCTCTTTATGGAGCCTGCTTTCTATATTTTCTATATAGCGTTGGACTCTATCGGTCTGTTTTTTTGTGGCGGTTACGGTAATAAGACCGGCGTTTGCGTTGACGATGGGAGGAGGTGCTTTGTATTCATCCTCTGGGCGGTTGATAATATTAGCAATCTCTTTAGGGATTTTACTCCAAAAATCAAACTCATCCGTTGCTTGAATTTTATTGATATCTCGTCCTTGGCGAGTTGTTTGGCCATTGCCGTTATTACCCCCTACGCTTACATCCACAGAGGCGTCGGTAGTTGTTTCACTTTTTCGTTTTGTGATGATATAGTCGAGCCGAAAGGTTTTTGTGATGAGATAGCGTATCTTAAGAAGATTGCCATCAAGGGTGTAGTTGAGGTTGTGTTCGTCTAGTAAAATATGCAAAAGGTCTGTGAGAGTCACATTTTTAAGATTGAGGCGGCCAAGGGGAGAATGGAGTTTTCTTTTGGCGTATTTATCTTTGACAAGCACGGTAAAGCCACACTCATCAGCTAAATTGTTAATATACTCGCCAATTGTTATCCCGGGGACGCTTTGGATAGTAAAGAGTTTTGTACGACAATCTTCTTGAGCGATAGTAAAAAGCGCAAGAAGAAGTAGCGTCACGAAAATTTTTTTCATTTTTTTCTCCCCTCGGATATCTGAAACAAAGAGCGTTTATATTTATGTTTATGTAAAAACAATCGGAGTTGTTTCCCTTTGGCCTTAAGTATGACAAAGGCTTGATCGGGATCGATATAACTGAGCCGGTACGATCCTATTTTGTCCCCAATTTTATACCATCGATCATTAATTTTAGCTCTATTATCAAAAATAGAAAGTAATCGAAGAGTAAATTTTTTTCTTTTTAATTTATTGATAATTTTTTGTTTGATAACGATTTTTTTAAGGGTCCGTTGGTCTATAAATGGGTTTTTGAGTTTGGCTATTTGTTCTTTTGTTAGTCCGTGGCGAGGTATTTTGATTTTTTCTATAAGTTTATCAATGTCCTCAAACTGGCTTTTTGCCGATAATGTTATTAAAATACAGCCAAAAAGAGCGATTAGTAGTTTATGCCCCATACCGATACCTTGAATATTGTTTCTAATGGATTTTTGTTTACAATAGAGAGTTCATAAACATCGACTACTAAATCGCTTTGCTCTATATCGTTGATATAAGAAATTAAATTGTTAAAGTCCCCGTTACAAGAGATCTCCACCTCTAAAACATGACCAAAGTTTTTAGTCACATCTAAAAAATTGTTCAGTATATAATTAATCTCTACTCTATTCTTTGCCGCTTTTTGTGTCAAAGAGTTCAGAAACTGAGCCCATTTTTTTTTGTTGTATAAAAGATAGGAGAGTTCTCGTATCTTATGATCAAGATACTCCTCTTTTGCTTTAATGTAGTGAAAACGTTTTTTAAGCTCTTGGATCGTTTTGGTGTACTGCTTTATATAATAGGTGGAGTCTCCGTTGAGCGACATAGCGCGAATATAGGCTTTATCTGCATTGATTTTGTTCTCAATTGCCTCTTTTTTTGCTTTAGCCTCTTTAAAAAGTTTTTCGCTCCAAGGGAAAAGATACTGATATACAAGAGCCATGATACCTAAAAATATGGTGGCGTTGATGAGAAGTATCTCTGTTTTTTGCCTCTTGGCAAAAAGATCATCTAGTTTTTTTAAAAGTGTCATTTATGTTGGACCTCTATAGTTGAGTAGTAGACACTACTATTAGGATCTGTTTTGTTGATCTCCTTTGTTGATACATCGTAGATATTAGATTTATTATCGTAAATATATTTAATAAATTTTGTGATCTGCTTCTCATCTATTGCCGTGACATTAAAATCAAAACGTTTTTGATGATTTGTTATTTGTATTGTTTTGATCTTATGTTTGACCAGATCTTGGCTTAAATCGGCGATAGTGACTCCTTTCATAATATAATTGACTTTCTTGTCATAAATGGCTTGAAGAATTTTTTCTCTTTTTTTAAGACTCTTCTCTTTTTGGGCTATGAGGTTTTGGAGTTTTTGCGTCTCTTTTTTAAGATGATTAATTTGTGTTTGTAGGGCTACCTTTTGAGCATGGATTTTAGGGTACTCCCTTTGTAAAAGGACCGTATCGTATTTTGTTTTGTATGCTAAAAAGATATTATATAAAGGGTATAAAGAAGAAAGTATGATACTGCCTAAAAGAGCAACTAAAAATTTACCACTGGGACGTTGTAAGAAAGGAGGTGGTCGTTGGAAAATAGTAAGATTTGGGTATTCAATTTTATTTAAAACTATCTCTTTAGCCGCTAAAGCCATAAGAAAGTGGAGATCTTCTATATAAGGATCTTGGGCTTTGATACCATAATCAAAAAGAAAATCGTAGGCTTCTTGAGCGAGATAGGTTTGCGAATACTCTTCTATACCTTTGATAAAGCCTATCTCTGAGCTTATAAAGATTTTATCGATTACATCGATATTATTCGCCCTTTTTGCATAGATTAAAATATCGTTTATATGCATAAATATTTCACTAAAGACCTGCATATAGTATTGTAATTCATCAAGATCTTCCAATTT
>JALWCE010000132.1:0-1120 GCA_027036935.1 Nitratiruptor sp.
TAAGCGTAGTATAATCAATGTATACCTATATAATAAGGAGGATATCATGGGAAAAATGGCCACGAAACTAGAAGAGATCAAACGACTCATCGGCAAACTACAGCAGCAACAACCAGAACCTGTCAAAAACTTCCTAAACTTCATGACAAGCGTGGAAAAAGAGGGGGCGCTTTCGACTAAACAAAAAGAGCTGATCAACGTGGGACTGGCGGTAGCGGCCCAGTGTGAGTGGTGTATCGCTTTGCATGTCAAGGGAGCACTGGATGCGGGAGCGAAAAAAGAGGAGATTTTGGAGGCTGGAATGCAAGCGATCTTGATGCATGGAGGCCCCGCACTGATGTATATGACGCCTTTGGAGGAGGCGCTAGAGGAGTTTAGCCATGAATAGCGCACGGGTCAAAACCTTTTACTATCTGATGAAGCTGGGCCGTGAGTTTGAGCTCGCGGCCAAAGAGCAGTATATGCAAGGCAACATCGCCGGTTTTTTACACCTTGATATCGGACAAGAGGCTTGCAGTGTGGGGACGATGCAAGCTTTTGACAAAGGAGATGTCTTTACCCATTACCGAGAACACGTGCTGGCCATCGCCAGGGGGATGGATCCCAAGCTCATCATGGCTGAGCTCTTTGGCAAAGTCACAGGGGTGAGCAAAGGAAAAGGGGGCTCGATGCACCTGTTTGAGCCAAAGCTCGATTTTTACGGAGGCGATGCCATCGTAGCCGGTCATCTGCCTATCGCCACGGGGTGCGCATACGCTAGAAAGGTCCAAGGAGAAATGGCTGGGGTCTTCGCCATCTTTGGCGACGGGGCCACCAACGCCGGAGCATTTTTTGAAAGCCTCAATATCGCGGCTGCGTGGAAGCTGCCTATCATATTTTTTTGTGAGAACAACTACTACGCCATCGGGACCCGTATTGGCTGGGTGAGTCCATTTGAGGAGCTCTATCACAAAGCCAGACACTATATGCCCTCTAAGCGAATCAATGGAATGGATGTGTGTGAGGTCTACGAAGCTGTGATGAAAGCCAAAGAGCATATAGAAGAGGGCCTTGGACCATACTTCATAGAAGCGGAGACCTACCGCTACGAGGGGCACTCCATGAGTGACAACGGCAAATA
>JALWCE010000132.1:1130-1996 GCA_027036935.1 Nitratiruptor sp.
GGATCGTAGAGCCCGAATATTTCGAAGAGACGGACAAGAAAGTGGCCAAAGAGATCCAAGAGGCTATAGAGTTTGCCGCCAATTCTCCCGAGCCCGATCTGAGTGAACTCTATGAAGATGTCTACTGCAAGGAGTGCACAAATGTTATACCGTGAGGCCCTAAACCGCGCGATCGACGAATCTATGGCGGCGGACAAAAGTGTAGTGATATTAGGTGAGGATGTGGGACGCTATGGTGGCAGCTACAGAGTGAGTGAGGGGCTTTTTGCCAAATACGGCCCCAAGCGGGTGATCGACACACCCATAGCGGAGCTAAGCATCGTAGGCAACGCTATAGGGATGGCGATAGCGGGCCTGCGCCCCATCGCGGAGATCATGACCGTCAACTTTAGCCTGCTTGCCATGGATCAGATTGTCAATCATGCGGCCAAGTTTCGCTATATGAGCGGAGGCAAGATGACCATACCTCTAACAATACGGATGCCAGGAGGAGTCTCCAGACAGCTGGCTGCCCAACACAGCGAAAACTACGAGACGATGTATAGTGCCGTACCAGGCCTTATCGTACTGGCGGCCAGCAACGCCACCTACGCTTACCACGCCCTCAAAGCCGCTATCTTTCTTAATGATCCCGTGATCTTTTTGGAGCATGAGCTGCTCTATCCTATGGAAATGGATTTCAAGCAGATAGAAAATTTCGATCCATTCAAGGCCGAAGTGGTCAAAGAGGGAGAGGATCTGACGATCCTGACCTATCTGAAGATGCGCTACGACGTGCTCCAAGCCGTACCCGAGATAGAAAAAGAGCTTGGGATCAGCGTAGAGGTGATCGATCTCAATTCCCTCAGACCTCTAGATATGAAGAC
>JALWCE010000133.1 GCA_027036935.1 Nitratiruptor sp.
AAGATTGGCTTGAAGTAGCCGTAGAGGAGTGTCGCCATTTTGCGATGATAGAGGAGCTCTTGGGAGAACTTGGCTACAAATATGGAGATTTTCCCGTACATAGAGGGCTTTTTGATGCGGCGATGGCTTCACTAGATCTAATCGATCGTATGGCGGTGGTGCCCAGGTATCTTGAGGCCAACGGATTGGACGCCAATCCCAAAATTATCGCCAAACTGAGCCGTTTTGGGGATGATTTTGCCAAGCGGATACAAGGGGCTTTGGAGGTGATATTGCAAGAGGAGATAGAGCATGTGGCAAAAGGGGATCGCTGGTTTCGCTGGGCCTGTGAGAGAGGGGGTATAAAGGATATGGAGCAAGAGTATTTTAAGCGAGTTGAGCGGGTATATCCGGGGACTTTGGGCAGCAAACGAGACCTCAATATTGAAGCAAGAAAGCAAGCCGGTTTTAGCTCTGAAGAGATTGCCCTTTTAACCAAAGGGTAAATCCAAAATATTCTTGGTACACTTTCGTTTCTAAAAATCATGAATTTTATATCGGTAGTTTTTTGTGCGAACCATTTTGTTTTGGATAGGGATCGCATCGAGTATATAGGAGAGTGTCGTGAATCGTTTGACATATGTTTCTCTGTTTAGTGGTGCGGGTGTTGGGTGTTACGGATTTTACAAAGAGGGCTTTTTGTGCGTGGCTACAAACGAGCTTTTGGAAAAGAGATTAAAAATCCAAAAATATAATGCTAAATGCGCGTTAAAAAGCGGATACATTCTTGGGGATATATCAAAAAAAGAGGTGGCTGATAAAATATATGAGCAGTTGCGCCAAAATGGAGTAACCGATCTTGACGTTTTGATAGCCACGCCTCCTTGTCAAGGGATGAGCTCGATCAACCACAAAAAAAGAGATGAGAAAAAAAGGAACTCATTGGTAGTTGAGTCGATAAAGATGGTTGCCGATATTGAGCCTAAATTTTTCGTTTTTGAGAATGTGCGAGCCTTTTTGAACACTTTGTGTACCGATAGCGACGGTGTGGATAGACCTATCAAAGAAGCGATTGAGCGCAATTTGGGGGGTGCATACAATATCTTGGCCAAGGTTGTCAATTTCAAAGAGTATGGCGCACATTCAAGCCGTACGAGGACTTTGGTCATAGGAGTACGCAAAGATTTGACCAATATAACTCCTTACGACCTCTTCCCAGCAAAACAAGAGCCAAAAGTTTTACGCGAGCTGATTGGGGACTTGCCCCCTCTTAAAGTAATGGGTGAGATTGATCCTAACGATATCTTTCACTCTTATAGAAGTTTTGATAAGAAGATGTTGCCGTGGATAGAGTCTTTGAAAGAGGGGGAGTCTGCTTTTGAAAATCAAGACCCCAAAAGAAGACCCCATAGACTCCTCAATGGTCGAATCGTTTTTAATAAAAATAAAAATGGGGACAAATATAAAAGGTGGTATTGGGATAGAGTGGGACCTTGCATCCATACAAGAAATGATATCCTTGCCTCTCAAAACACGATACATCCAAGGGACAATAGAGTCTTTAGTATCACAGAGCTTATGCGAATGATGACGATTCCCAAGGAGTTTCGATGGAGTGATCGTAGTCTTGGAGAGCTCAATGCTCTTTGCGATCAAAAGAAGCGGGAGTTTTTGAAAAAAGAGGAGATCAATATCAGGCAGTGCATAGGAGAGGCGGTACCTACGAGGATATTTGAGCAAATCGCAAGGAATATAAAGCACTATTTATCTAAAAAAAAGCTGAGCGTTCGAGATGTCAATGATCTAATATCCCGGTGGGATTTGAAAGATACACAAAATCTCAAAAAATTTTTAAAAGAAAACGGGCAGAATTTTGAGTTAAGCGAACTTTTTATGATCGCCGAGCTTGCCAATACGCAAAGGATAAAACATAAAGCCTACTTCACAAGAGAGGATATAGTTTTTAATATTGTGCATCAGCTGCCAGATTTTAAAAACAAAAAATCGATAAGAATTTTAGAGCCTTCTGTGGGGATAGGCAATTTTTTACCTTTGCTGTTTAAAAAGTATGAACATATCGATGAGGTGGTACTCGATGTAATCGATATTAACGGCGATTCTCTTGAGATTTTGAAAATTTTACTAGAAAAAGTCGATATTCCGGCCAATTTCACAATCAATCCCATCCAAAGCGACTTTTTATTGTGGAAAGAAAGAGAAGTCTACGATCTGGTCATAGGTAATCCTCCTTTTGGAAAAGTGCCAAAAAATCTATTAAAAGAGTATAGATCTTTGCTCACGCCGTATAATGGCGATACGGGTAATATTTTTGCTCTTTTTATCGAAAAGGCTCTCAAAATCTCTCAATATCTCTCCTTTATCGTGCCCAAAAGTCTTCTTGGAGCTCCGGAGTTTGATAAGACAAGGGAGTTGTTGGAGAAACAAAACATACTTGTACTTACCGATTTTGGCGAAAAGGCTTTTCACGGGATAAAAATAGAGACTATCAGCTTTTTGTTGCGTACCGATCAAAAAGAGAGAGCCCAAAGAGTAAAGATCCAAAGTTATATCACTAAAGATATACGATATAAACCAAAAGAGTACATTTTTGATAAGGCGTTCCCTTATTGGCTTATTTATAGAGACGAGTTTTTTGATAGTGTGGCTAAAAAAATGGAGTTTGATGTTTTTGGCGTATTTAGAGATAGGCAGATAACCAAAAAGATAACCAAGCCTTTGGGAAAATATAGAGTTTTAAAATCAAGAAATATAGCAGACGGCAAGATTGTGAATATACCCGGATACGATACGTATATCGATGATATAAAAAGTTTTGCAGTCTCTCGATTTTTAAATAAAGATAATATTGTTTTGGTGCCGAATCTGACCTACTATCCAAGAGCCGCTTTTTTGCCTAAAAGCGCTATAGCCGATGGTTCCGTAGCGCTTTTGATCCCCAAAAAAGATGTTACAATCTCAAAAGGGGATTTAAGCTATTTTGCGAGTGAGGAGTTTAGGCAATTTTATCGAATTGCTAGAAATAAAGGGACAAGGTCTCTTAATATCGATAGAAATTCCGTCTGGTTTTTCGGTATCAAAAAAAGGCTAAAGAGTGAGAGTTATATCAGATAAAGTACTTAAGGATTATTTTTCTACCATAGATTTGGATATAAAAAAATCAAACAATGCGAGGTTTTTCGATCAAAAAGTACAGCCCGATGTGCTAAGCGGAGTGTGCGAGTCTATGCTTTTTTGTCTTGAGGATAGTGCGCAAGAGTTTACTACGGGTCATATCAGAGATTGCAGCTACTCCGAGCAGATCGTAACGAGTTTTTTTAATAAGCCCTCCATTGCCAAAGCGCCTAACGAATATGATAAATTCTTTGGCCAGCCTCTTAAGACTTTGGCGTACGCCCGGGTATTGGAAGAGAGAAAAAAGAGCAACAAAAATCACTATAGGATACGAGAAAAAGAGCTTATAGAGTATATTGCCTTAAGCGATCGCAACGCATACAGATTTTTGGCCCTCTATTTAGAAAAGGTTGTGCAAGATAGCGGGATTTGGGAGTGGTTTGAAGAGTTTTTTGAGCTCCAAACGCAAGAGTCGCTAGAGCGTTTACGAGAAAATTTCATCGATTTTATGATACGATTTACGCCGATAAACGGCCGTTTGGAACCAATTAGAATACTCAATCCTTTGCTAAATATATTGAGTTTTAAATATAAAAAACGAGGGACGAAAGCTGGAAAAGTCGCCCCCATATACTATAACGATCTGCTCTATAATAGGCCAAATTGGAGAGATCTCAAAAAGGATAAATCCCTAACCAGAGAGGAGTTTGCCCGTATATTCCAAAATACGATACACAATCTAAAATACTACAAATACAGCGTACAAAAGGCCAAGAGGTATGTCAAAAATCTCCACCCTTACAGCGAAATCCACAGATTTGGAGCCTATCGTGCCACCCAAGCCCATCATATTTTCCCCTCTTGCGAGTATCCCGAGATTGCTGATCTACCAGAAAATATTATCGCTCTAACGCCAAACCAACACTTTTGTAAAGCCCATCCCAACAATAAAACTTCGCTAATCGATCCTGCGTATCAAGCGATCTGTCTATTGGCTAAGCTCGATAGTATCGAGTACGACCGTAGGAATAATTTGGGTAATTATAGTTGGGAGAATTTTGTCAAAGTCGTCAATGTGGGACTGGATAAGGAGTTTGCACAAGATATCGATTTTGAAGAGATGAAATATCAGATAGCAAAACACTATTTTGGGTGAACCTTTGCTAAAAAAGATCGATTGCGGCGTGTGTAGAGAGGCTTTAGAATGAATAATTAAGCAAGCGATTAGTATAATATAAGCAATTTTTTTAAGTTAGGAGAAAGTAATGAGAAAGATATCGCTCTTTTCACTGCCAATAAGCAAACTCGAAGAGAAAGAGGTGCAAGAGGTTCTCGCCAAAAAGCCAAAAGTTAAGAAACTTGAGGAAGAATTTGCCGAGTATATCGGCTCCGAAGCGGCCGTAGCCACTGCGAACGAAACGGCGGCGCTCCATCTTGCAATGACCGCAATCGATCTTAAACGAGGAGATAAAATTTTATGCAGCGTCAACTCCTATCCAAATGTGCCAGAAGTGGTGCGCCATTTCGATGCGGAGCCTATTTTTGTGGATATCGATACGGAGGATTTCAATATCGATTTGGATGAGATGGAAAAAATTTTGGCCAAAAATAAAAGTAAAAAGCTCAAAGGAGCCATCATCTCGCATATAGCGGGGCAACCTACCGATCTAGATCGTTTGTACGATATCGCCCAGCGCTATAATATTCTCATTGTTGAAGATGCAAATGAGGCGATGGGCGCTACCTACAAGGGTCAAAAAGTGGGGAGCCTCAAAGCCGACATCACCACATTTAGCTTCAATCCCCACAGACGTTTTACCACCTCCACGGGTGGGATGATGAGTATGGATGATGAAAGATTAGAGCAGCGCTCTAGACTGCTGCGATCCAACGCTATTGTCAAAAGCGAATGGGGCAAGGATGGAAGTTTAGGGTATGTGTACGATGTGTTAGATATCGGATTAGAGTATGAAATGAGTGACTTGGACGCAGGCTTCAACCTCGCACGGCTGACCAAAAACGATGAGGCCATCAAAAGACGCCAAGAGATAGCCTCCATCTATCACAAAGAGCTAGCCGGTACGCCCCATATCGAGTTACCAAAGCAGGTACGGGAGCATATCTACTCGCTCTTTATCATCAAAGTAGACAAAAACCGAGACTCTTTTGCTAGGGAGCTCTACAAGCGGGGTATCGAGGTGGGTCTACACTATATCCCGCTGCATCTGCTCAGCTACTATAAGCAAAAGTATAGTTTGAGAGTCAACGACTATCCCAAGGCGTTGCGCAATTTCCAGCAGATTCTCTCTATTCCCGTGCATGAGGGGCTTAGTGACGAGGATGTGGGCTATGTGATCGAGCAGATCAAAGAGGTGGCGAAATCTCGGGTCTAAGCTCTTGGATAGAGGCGATGTGGTACCACCCAAGATGGTACCATAGGCTTGCGAGTATCTTGCTTTTGCCAATGAGCCGGCTTTACTGCTCCATAGCGACTCTCAAGGCTCGCTGTGCTCAAAGCAAAGATTTTGGAGTACCTGTGGTTAGTGTGGGTAATCTCATAGCCGGTGGTAGTGGCAAAAGCCCGATAGTACAGACTTTGGCCAAAAATTATGAAAAAGCCGCCGTAGTGCTGCGCGGCTACGGGCGAAGAAGCAGAGGGCTTGTGGTGGTGAGCCGCTGGGGAGAGATAGAGGTGGATGTGGAGCGAAGCGGCGATGAGGCGATGATGTTGGCCAAAGCTTTGCCAAAAGCTTGTGTCATCGTGAGTGAAGATAGAGCCAAGGGGATCCAAAAGGCCAAAGAGCTGGGAGCCAAAGTGGTCTTTTTGGACGATGGTTTTCGCCACTGCCTCAAAAAGCTCGATATCCTCATCGATGTCTCTGTGCCAAATAGTCGGTGTCTCCCCTCAGGGCCCTACCGACTGCCAAAAAAGATGGCCAAAAGGGCCGATATCATCCTACAAGAGTCAAAAGATTTTATAAAAGAGGTGCAACTCCTCGATCCAAAGTCCCGGATGGTGCTGCTCACCGCCATCGCCAATCCCAAGCGCCTCGATCCCTATTTGCCAAGAGTGATTGCCCGATATGAGTTTGGGGATCATCACGATTTTACAAAAGAGGAGCTAGAGAGGATCTGGCGAAAGGAGCGGCCCGACTCCTTTTTGGTCACGGCAAAAGATGCGGTGAAGCTGGAGCGATATGGCTATCCCTTGTCGATATTGAAACTCAATCTCACCCTCTCCTCTTGGATCTATGAGAGGGTGGAAGCGTATGTAAAGGAGTACTATGCAAAAAAAGATCCAGACCGTTCAGACGCTGCTTGACGCACTGCCTTTTATCAAAAAATTTCGCGATCAAACTTTCGTGATCAAGTATGGCGGAAGCGCACAGACTGACCAAAAGCTCAAGGAGCGCTTCGCCGAGGATATCTTGCTGCTCTATACCGTGGGGATCAAGCCTGTGGTGGTGCATGGAGGAGGCAAGAGGATTACCGAGATCCTGAGCCGACTCAAGATCGATACCAAATTCATCGACGGGCAGCGGGTGACGACGGCCGAGGTGATGGAGATCGTGGAGATGGTGCTCAGTGGCGATATCAACAAAGAGATCGTAAGCTTGCTCAACAAC
>JALWCE010000134.1 GCA_027036935.1 Nitratiruptor sp.
TTATCATCGAGGTCCAAGACAAGAGCACCAAAGAGCTCGTAGATGAAGTACTCGCTAAGGCTTTGCGATCTTCGTCATAAAAAAGCCGCTAAAGGCTCCTTTGGGGAGTATTCGAAGTCCCTTGGCTACACGCGGATCAAAACGCTTATCTTCCCATTGGGTAATTCCAGCCATTTTATTTTCAAAAGGCGTATCGATCTCTTTGATCTGGGCCTTGGGATAATGCTGAAGCAAAAAGTCGATGACCGCCTCGTTCTCTTCAGGTGCAAAAGTACAAGTAGCATAGATCATCTCTCCCCCCGGTTTGAGGCTCTGGTAGGCACTGAGGATCAGCTCCTTTTGCAGCTTTGAAAACTTTCGCACACGTCGCATATTCCACCAGGTCACCTCCCCATCGATATGGGCTTCGGAGCTGCAAGGCGCATCCAAAAAGACCTTGTCGAACCACCCGGGACATGTCTTGTAGATAAATCTACCATCTTTGTTGTAGGTCTGTATATTCTTGGCTCCGTGCTCTTTGAAGTTTCTTTTCATTCTAAAAAATCGCTGGCGATCCGGCTCCACGGCGCTCACTTTGTGGGCCCGCTCGCTAAAGATAAGGCTCTTGCCCCCAGGGGCTGCCGCAAGATCGAGTACCCAGTCACTTGGTTCAATATCCAAAGAGTAGGCAGAAAAGATCGAGGAGAGATTTTGGATGTAGATCTGGTTTTGGGTATATGGGCTAGAGGTGACGATACGTTTGCGCTCACTCATAGGCAACACGAAAACATCTTCAGCCCACTCCACCTGTTTGGGATTAAAACCCTCCTTTCGCAACTGCTCAATCACCTCTTTGGTTTGTGCTCTATGATGATTGATCCGAAAGCTAAACTCCTCTTTGTTTTTGAGCCCCTCCAAAATTTTGGGCTCTATTTTTTTTATACGCTCTTCAAACAGCTCTTGACTCATCTTTGCTCTTTTTTGCTACAATTGTACCACAATGCAATACTTTATCACCGATCTAGACAAGACATTTTTACGAAGCGACTTGAGCGTGAGCCCTTTTGCAAAAAAAGTGTGGAACAGCTTTGATAAGCCTCTTACAATCGCCACGGCAAGAAGCTATACGGGAGCTACAAAACTGCTTGAAGGAGTGCGTTTGACCCGTCCCATGATCTTGCTCGATGGAGCGATGATCACCGCACCCGATGGAGAGATCATGCATCTCAACGCCTTGGAAAAAGAGCTAGTGGATCACTGTATCGATATTGTGGAGCGAGAATTTGACGATAGGCCGCTCATCGTGGGACTCGATGGCAAAAATGAGCGATTTTTATACCCCAAAAAGCTCAATTCACATCAAAAAGAGCTGCTGCAAAACTACAAAAATGACAAAAGAGTCCTGGGTATCGAAAAGCTTCGAGGCTTGGAGCAAAATCTCAAAGTGGTCTACCTTGGCTCAAAAGAAGTGCTCCAAGCCATCGAAAAAAGGGTCAAAGCGCTGTACGAAGTGGAGAGCAAACTCTCAAAAGACCCTTATCAAAACTGCTATTTTTTGACCCTTTTGCATCCTCTAGGCGACAAAGCCCATGCCCTCAAAAGACTCGAAGAGATCGAAGATATCTTGGCCAAAGATGTGACGGTCTTTGGAGATAGCCACAACGATTTAGGTATGTTTGCATATGCTGGAAAAAGCGTGGCTGTGGCCAATGCCTTGCCAGAAGTGAAAGAAAGAGCCGATATCGTACTAGCCAGGAGCAACGACGAAGATGGAGTCGCCCACTACCTTGCCAACCTTTAGCATAATCATCCCCACATATAATAGGGCCCACACTTTGCCAAGAGCCATCGAGTCGGTATTGGCTCAAAGCTTTAAAGATTACGAACTCATCGTAGTAGATGACGGCTCCAGTGATGAGACGGCAAAGATATTGGAGCGCTATCCCATTCGGATGATCCGCCAGCCA
>JALWCE010000135.1 GCA_027036935.1 Nitratiruptor sp.
CGGCCTCTTCAAATCGATCGTAGGCAAAGCCTGTTAGGGCCACTTCTGGAGCTACGACGATATCGCCGCTTTTGGCAATATAGCTTTTAAGCCGCGCAAGGTTTTGGCCAAAATCTTGACCCGTTTTAATCTGTATCGCACTAAAAGTCATCGAAATCGAGACTACCTTTTGCATAATTTGTTACGTTACCCTCAAAAAAATTGGTTTTTTGGTCGTTGAACTTGGCAAAATCCTCCACCCATTTGATAGGGTGTTGTACATTGTACATCGGCTCTAGTCCAACTCGCTTGAGTCTATCATCGGCTAAATAGCGAATATATTGAGCGATGATCTCGTCTGTGAGTCCCAAAATTTGTCCTTGGGTGATGTATTTGCCCCAACTGCTCTCTAAATCCACCGCTTTTTCAAACATTTTGTACACATCATCGATCAGCTTTTTGGTAAAGAGTTCGGGGCGCTCTTTTTTAAGAGTATTGATCATATTTTGAAAAATAAGCAGATGGGTAACCTCGTCGCGCTGGATAAAACGGATCATCTGGGCGCTTCCTAGCATCTTGCCGCTGCGTGCGAGGGTGTAGATGTATGTAAAGCCGCTGTAAAAGTAGATTCCTTCTAAAATTTGGTTGGCAAACATCGCCTTGAGGATATTCTCATCACTTGGGTTGGCCGCCAGCTCCTCGTAGACTTTGGCGATGTAGTCGTTTTTTTGCTTGAGTTGCAAATCTTCTCGCCACAGCTCATAAATCTCATCGGTATTTTGGCTGATGCTATCGACCATTACGGCGTAGCTTTGTGAGTGCAATGCCTCCTCAAAGGCTTGACGCACCAAAATTAGGTTAATCTCCGGGGCCGTAATATAGGGGTTGACATTGTCGATGAGGTTGTTTGTTTGCAAGCTGTCCATAAAAATAAGCTGGGCCAAAACCTTGTCATAGGCGAGTTTTTCCGCATCTGTTAAAAGTTTATAGTCCCTTGCGTCAGCAGTCATATCGACCTCTTTGGGAAACCATGTGTTAGCTAGCATCATCTCCCATAGGTTGTAGGCCCATTGGTATTTGATTTTGTTGAGCTCAAATATTCCGGTAGGATTACCTCCAAAAATCTTGCGTTCGTTGACACTTTCGTGGGATAGTGGATTATAGATCTTTTTTCGATGATAGCTCATTCTCTCTCCTCCAAAGCTTTTCAAACCTTTTTGCAAAAAAGTTTGAGAAACCTTTGTACAATACAAACAAAAAGATATTTTAGCATAAGGTATGAGAGTAGCTACAACTTTTGGAACCTCCCAAATAGCCAAAGGGGCTAAAGAGTATGAAAAAGGAGTGCGGCTTGTGACTTTTTTGGCTCAGCGAGGTTTTGTAGTGAAAGGTAGAGGGTATGGCGGATTGATGGAGATGGTAAGCCTTGGGGTGCGAAAGGCTCAAGGAGAGTGTATCGATATTGCTCTCCAAGCTTTTGAGAGCCGCCGCTTTGCCAATGTAAATCTTAATCAAAAGATCGTGGCCAAAAGCTTATACCAGCGGCTGGAGCTCTTGATCGAGGGGAGTGAGCTGTTTATGGCTCAAAAGGGAGCGTAGGCACGCTCAACGAGATTTTTATGGTGGCGACGCTAGAGTATGCACGGATTAAATCGTCGATTTTTTGGAATTTTTTAGAAGTTATTGGAGTTTATCGGAGTCTATCTTGGTGGAGGTGTGGGGAATCGAATTTTTTATTGAGTCTCGTATCTTTGGGCATTGTTTTTATATCCAAATTCCCATACCCCTATACATACCCCCAAATATAAAAGCTTAATATTACTTACATGATAGTATATTAAAGTTAATATTATTTGTCAAAACCATGTAGAAGTCCAATACATATGGCACTCATTATGATTATTAAGGAGATATTGTACCGGAGAATTGTAATTTAGGGAAGAGTGAGGGATTATGGTATTGT
>JALWCE010000136.1 GCA_027036935.1 Nitratiruptor sp.
ACCCGCCCGTGGTAGGTGCGATCTGGATAGGCGTCTATATGGATCGTCACATTGTTGCCTTTTTTGACACCTTGTAGCTTCTTTTCGCTCAGCAATACCTCGATATGCAAATCCTTAGGATCGACGACGCTGTAGATGGGGCTCCCCTTTTTGACCACCCGATACAGATTGACAAATCGCTTGGCTACTTGCCCCTCGATAGGAGAGCGAAGCGTGGCGTAGGCGATCTTGTTTTGGAGTTGCTCTTTTGCCTTTTGCAAAGCGGCTATCTGCTTTAGCGTCGCTTTACACTGCTCGCCAAGCTCTTGGACTCTTTTGTTTTGGGTCTGGATGAGGCGCAGCTTTTGGACGAGGTTGGCCAAGTCCACTCGCATAGCTTCGAGTCGTTTGCGATCCGAAGCGATCTGGCGCTCTAGCATTTGCTTGGCCGTCCGGGCCTTTTCCAACTTCTCTTTTTGGAGGAGACGGCGGCGGTAGAGCTTTTGGTAGCGAGCCAGATCTCGGCTCAGTTGCACCAGCTGTATCTCTTTGGCTTCGATCCCCAATCCAAAGGCTTCGATCTGTTTAGATAGCTTCTTTTTATCGTTTTTGGTGATGGTAGCCTGGATAGCGAGGCTTTGATTGAGCTCTTGGCGCTGAAATTGCAAAGCCTTGGCTTGATGCTTCAAAGCTTCGATCCGCTTTTGTGTACGCTCACGGGCCAGCTCGAAATCTTTGGTATCGATGTGGGCCAGCAGCTCTCCTTTATGGACGCTTTGCCCCTCTTTCTTGGTGAGGCGATCGATCCTGCCCCCCACCTTGAAAGAGAGGGTCAAAAGCGAATCGGTACGCACGAAAGCCGCATCACTCACGGCGTTTTTGGTGCGATAGGAGACGTAGCGATACCCCGCGATCCCAAAACCGATGATGAGGATAATGAGTACTGTCGTGCCAATTCGTTTCATACCGCTCCTTTAGTGAATTATATTCACTTTTTTATTAACTAATTCTTATTTAAGAAATTTCGTTCTATAATCTTCTAAAAGGAGGGGTATGAGTATCAAGGAGCGGGTCAAAGAGTACAAAAAAGAGCTGGTTTTACAAAAGGTGGCCCAACTTTTCGAAAGCCAAGGGATAGAAAAGATCAAAATGGCCGAAGTAGCCAAGCAGTGCGGCATCTCCGTAGGGGCTTTGTACAAGCTTTTTGGCTCCAAAGATGAGCTATTTTACGAGTATGTACGCTTCGAGATGGAGCGATTTCACCAGAGACTCAAAGAGGCTTTTGAGCATCTTTCTACGCCACAAGAGCGCCTCTTGCACTATATCCGCCAGCTCTTTGCCACTTTCATCGCCAAAAGACGATTACTCGAAGATACTCTAGCCGTCGATCCGCTTTTTTTGGCCAAACTGAGTCTCCATGAGCGCCAAGCCCTCCACCCTATCTACGAGACTATCGCCCAAGAGCTTGCCAAACTCCCAAATCTTCGTATTGCGCCTCTTCAAGCCGCCATCTTGCTCAAATCCCACCTCTACGGCTATATCGAGTACTGGCTGCTTGAGGGTGGGGAGCTGATGAACAAGAGTGAAGAGGCTTATAAAACTTTTATTGAGGGAGTGGGTGGATGAAAGCTTTTAAAAAATATCTTTTGGGATTTATTCTTTTGGGCCTCGTGATAGCGGCCGCGGTGATGATCTATATCAAGACCCATCCCAAACCTCTGCCTCCAAACCTAATCATGGGCGTGGGCACGATCCTAGCCGACGAGACCTACCTCAACACCAAATACCCGGGTCGTTTGAAGTTGCTCAGGGTAGACGAGGGAGACAAAGTAAGTAAAGGGGAATTGCTCGCAAGACTGGACTCTCCAGAATTTGAAGCCAAAAAGGAGTCTGTAGAGCAGATGATATTGGCCAAACAAGAGGAGCTGGGAGCCAAAGAGGTGGAGCTGGGTATCGCCCAGGCCAGCCTGCCCCAAAATGTCCAAAAAGCGTTGGCGGACAAAAAGGCCAAGGAGTCGATGCTGGCTGAGCTGGCCAATCAGATCGAAGCGCTCCAAGATGTGGTGCGCCAAGACGCCAAAGACTACAAACGTCTCAAAAAGCTCTACGCCCAGCATCTCGTATCCAAACACAAAGTGGAAGAGATGGGGCTCAAGCTCGCTACCGACCGCAAAAAGCTAGATGCTCTTTTGGCCAAAAAGAGGCAGATTCTCGCAGCCATCGAAGCGGCCAAGAGCACCATCGCCCAGGCCCAGGCTCAGCTGCAAAAGACCAAAGCCTTGCAATACGCCATAGATGCGCTAAAAAAAGAGATCTTGGCTCTTAGGGCGCAAAAAAAGCAGATCGAAGCGATGATAGCTGAGCTTCACCTCTACGCTCCCTACGATGGCTATGTGACCCAAAAGATAGCCAACATTGGCGAAGTGATAGGAGCCGGGATGGGCGTGGTGGCCTTGGTGGATCCAAAAGAGTTTTATCTGCAAATTTTCGTCGACACCCTTCAAAACGGGCGTATCAAGATAGGCGACAAAGCCGAGATCTTCCTCGACGCCTATCCCCACCGCCCCATACCGGCCTATGTCTCTCGTATCGCCAAAAAAGCGGAATTCACCCCAAAAGAGGTGGCGGTACGCAGTGACCGGATCCAAAAGGTCTACGCCGTGCGCCTCAAGCCCTTGCGGCCAAACCCGCTGCTCAAGCTGGGTCTGCCGGCCATTGGGATCATTTCCACCGACGGCAAAGGACTGCCAAGGAGCCTAGAGGAGGTGCCGCCGCTATGATCCACAAAAACGTGGTCTATCTGGGGCTTACCAGCTTCTTTACAGATATGGCTACGGCGATGATCAACCCGATCCTGCCCATCTTCGTGGTGGTGACCCTGCACGAAGGGATGGACAAACTGGGCCTCATCGTCGCCATCGCCACATTCGTCAGCTACGCTCTGCGGCTGCTAAGCGGCTACATCAGCGACCGCTTCGGCATCGTCAAGCCTCTCGTGGTGGCCGGCTACGCCCTCTCGACACTCTCCAAGCCTCTTATAGGCTTTGCCCACAGCTACAAAAGCGTAGCGGCCCTCAGAGCACTTGAGAGGATGGGCAAGGCACTGCGCTCCGCACCCAAGGACGCCCTGCTCGCCCACTTTGGCCAAAAGAGCACGGGTCGTACATTTGGCCTGCACAAAACCCTCGATATCGCCGGAGAACTCACAGGTTCCTTGCTGGTCTTTAGCTTTTTGTGGCTTTGGGGCAGCGGCGAGGAGCAGATGCGCTCCATCTTTTTTTGGACACTCCTCCCCGGGCTCATCGCCCTGTTTATCCTCGTTTTTTTGGTCCAAGATATCCCCAAGCGGCCAAGAGTCCAAAAGTGGGAGCTGGACAACTTAGACAAAAGAGTGCTCAAAGAGCTTGGATTTTACTTTGTTTTTTTGCTCTTCTTTTTTGGCGAGGCCTTTTTTACGATGCGGGCCAAAGATGTGGGGATACCCGTCGCCCTCATCCCGCTGCTCTTTGTCCTCTCCACCCTCACCCAGACCCTTACTAGCTATTTGAGCGGCATCCTCATCGACCGCTTTGGAGCCCAGCGCATCCTTGGGCTCTCCTATTTTTTCGGCCTAGCCGCCATCTTGGCTCTTTGGCCAAACAGAAGCTTTTTTATCTGGATGGCCTACGCTCTTTTGGGGCTCTTTATGGTCTTTTCTCTCAATGCCGCTAGGGCTTTCATCGCCTCGGCCGCTACGCACAAAGCCAGCGTCTATGGGATATTTTATGCCGCCGTGGCTCTGTGTGGAGCGGCTGGAGCATATCTGATCGGCTGGCTGTGGGAGCGGCTGGGCATAGAGGCGGCGCTTGGGTACTCCACTTTGGGAGCTGGAAGCGTGGCGCTGCTCTATACGGCAAAGGCGAGTCTTGGCACTACTCGAAGTCGATAGAGTCCATATCGCATACAAGCGCACTATCGCCGTCAAGGAGGCAAGCTTCACAGCCGATGGTGGGCAGATAGTGGGCTTTATAGGAGCCGATGGGGCGGGCAAGAGCTCCTTGTTTCATGCGATTGCCGGCGTGCTGCGATTTAGGGGCGAGATACGCTACGCCGGCTATCCCTACCACTCCCCAAAAGAGGCCGAACCCGTCAAACCCTATATCGGCCTCATGCCCCAAGGTCTTGGCCTCGTGCTCTATCCCCAGCTGAGCGTAGAGGAGCATCTGGAGTTTTTCGCCAATATCCGAGATATCCCACAAGACGAAGCTTTTATGGAGTATAAAAAGAAGCTCTTGCATATGGCTGGGCTTGCAGAGTTTCCCGATCGCCTGGCCAAAAATCTCAGTGGCGGAATGAAGCAAAAGCTCTCCTTGATCTGTACTCTCATCCACAAGCCAAAGCTTTTGATCCTAGATGAGCCGACTACCGGCGTCGATCCTCTAAGCCGCCGGGAGCTATGGGAGATACTGGATCAAAACCGCAAAGAGGAGGGCACCCTCACCCTTTTTAGCACCGCTTACATGGCCGAAGCGGCCAAAATGGATAGGATCCATCTGATGGACGAGGGAGAGATCATCGCCCAAGGAACTGCTGGGGAGCTCATAGAATCGGCTAGACCTTATACGTATCAAGCGACCCGGTGCAAGGAGTGCATCACTTTCAATGGTCGCACCTACTCCCTCAAGCCCCTATCCGCACCCCATGCCGAGCCCACCCTTGAGAGCCTCTTTTTCATCAACGCCCTCAAAAAGGGCAAGATCCCGCCTCCGGTGGAGGTACTGCCAAGAGAGACCCCGATAGATATCCCAGAAGTGGTGATGGAGGCCAAGGGACTGACCAAACGATTTGGAAAGTTTGTGGCAAACGACCATATCGATATGGCGCTGCGACGTGGCGAGATTCTGGGGCTTTTAGGGGCAAATGGAGCCGGCAAGACCACCTTTATCAAGATGCTTTTGGGACTTTACCCAATCGACGAGGGGGAGCTCTATCTGCTTGGACGCAAGATCCAAAGCCCCAAAGACCGCCAAGAGCTCAAAAGATATATCGGCTACATGAGCCAAAATTTTGCCCTCTACAAGGACCTTACGATCCGTGAAAATCTTTTTTATTTTGCCAATATGCACCAGCTTCCCCTCTCCAAAGCCAGCGAACGGATCGAGCGCTTGGCAAAGTCGCTTGGCTTTTGGAGCTATTTAGACAACTTTCCCAAAGATGTACCCATGGGGATCAACCAGCGCTTCAGCCTCGCAGCCGCCATCTTGCACGAGCCGGTAGTGCTCTTTTTGGATGAGCCCACCAGCGGCGTGGATACGATCGCTAGAGCCCAGTTTTGGCAGCTGCTACACAAGCTCAAACATATCTGGGGGATCTCTATTCTGGTGACCACTCACTATATGAGCGAGGCGCAGTATTGCGATCGGGTGGTAGTGCTCAGGCGAGGCAAAAAGATAGCCGACGCAAGCCCTAAAGAGCTGGAGCGACGCTTTGGAACCGAGGATTTCGAGGAGGTCTTTTTGCGGCTGTATGAGGAGCAAGGATGAGACTGGGCGTCATCAAAGCCTATATGCAAAAGGAGTTCAAGGATCTGGTGCGCACAAAAATGATCTATCTGGTCTATTTGCTGCCCACGATGATTTTGCTTCTGTTTGGCTACGGCATCCGACTAGAAGTCACGGGAGCTCGCACTATCATCATAGATCAAGACCAGAGCCGATTTTCCAAAGAGCTCATAGACAAATTCACCCACTCCAAATATTTCAACACCAAAGTGCTGCTCATCTCCCCCAACGAGGGGCTGCACCGCATCAAACAGGCTAAGAGCGATATCCTCCTCATCATCCCGCCCCACTTCGAGCAAGGTCTGCTCCATGGCCAAACAAGCGAGCTGGCGGCTTTCATCGACGGCGCCTTTCCTCTAAGAGCTACCACGATGCAAGGATATGTAGAGGGGGTGATCCTAAATGCCGCCAAAGAGCTGGCCCAGCGTTTTGGCCTAAAACATCCTCTCATCACCCTCAACCACCGAGCCCTTTTCAATCAGGCGATGCGGGACGAAAACGCCATCGTCCCCGGACTCATCGGCCTGATACTCCTTGTAGCCCCGGCACTGCTTTCGGCGCTGCTCATCGTCAAAGAAAAGGAGATGGGCACGATTTTCAATTTCTACGCCTCGCCTGTCAAAAAATCGGAGTTTCTCATAGCCAAGCTCACGCCTGTCTTTTTGCTCCACTCCATCAATATTTTCATCCTCTTTTTGTGGGCCACTTGGTGGTTCGAGGTTCCCTTTCGGGGCAGCTTTGGGCTCTACTGGCTCGCTTCGGAGCTCTATTTGCTCATCAGCCTCTCTATTGGTCTTTTGGTCTCCATCATCACCAACCGCCAGATCGTAGCGGTGGTGCTCA
>JALWCE010000137.1 GCA_027036935.1 Nitratiruptor sp.
GTATAGGGAAGACAACACTTGTGGGAACCCTCCCCAAGCCCCTCGTTGTTATCGATTTTGAGGGGGGCGCGGGCGTCCGCTTGGCGGGTCTGTCCGATACCTACATCGCCGAGGTTCACAATTATTCCCAACTGGTAGAGGTTCTAAACGAACTGGATTCCATACCGGAAATCAGGTCGATAGCCTTCGATGGATTTAGCGTCTTTGTCGAAAGTCTCCTCGACGAGATTACTGCCCAAAGAGGAAGGGAAACGCCAACCTTTAGGGAATGGAACACACTCACTAACCTCATTAAGAAGGTAGTTCTGAAACTCCGTAAACCCCAAAAGAACCTCGTTTTTACCGCCCTCGAGAAGAGGGTTAAAAAGGGAGATGAGACCTACATCTTCCCCGCCCTTCCGAACTCTATAAGGCTCTATCTCGAGGCTTTGGTCGATGTTGTGGGAAGGGTATGCAACGAAATTAATGAACCGGAAATTGCGGTCGATTTTGTCGGGCTTTGCACCTCCGACCACGTAGAGGTAAAGGACCGCTCCGGAAAGCTGGGGATAGAACCTCCCCACTTTGAGAGCATCATTCAAAAGTTCTCCGCCCCGGCTCCCTCCCTCGAGGAGCTTTTTGGACTTGAAAAACCCACCGGCGGAGAAGAGGAAAAGCCGAGCGAACCGCCTATAACGGATAAGCAGAAAGCCTATATCCATAAGCTCGTCAAAGACCTGGGATGGGATGAGGAGAAATACCGCTCCTGGCTTTTCGACCTTTTTAAAAAGCGCTCTTCGAAAGAACTAACCAAGCACGAAGCGAAACTTGCCATAGACCAGCTCCTGACCCTTTTGGAGGAAAAGGAGGAAGGGAAATGAGATTAGAGATTTCGCACAATATTAAGAATTTCCTCCTTTGTCTTACCTTTGGTAATGGATACAACATCCCAAAAAGTCTCAATAAAAGAATACACATCAACGTTAGTAGAAGGTTCAGTGGGAACTATAAATGTCAGAGAACCAAGTTGGGTATCCACGAGATAAACATCAACTGTTCCAAATTTTTGGGTTCTTTCCCTTCCAATATGCTCACTTCGACAGTAATCCCTCACTATATGTTTCAAAGCTCTAATGTAGATATTCCAAATATCTTTGGCACAAGCTTCCTGGGTTCTTTTCAGCTCATCTTTGAGGTAGTTCTCCATTTGCATAGATTTTTCCTTGCATTTTTCCAAATCAGAAGTCAGTTTCTGGCGAATTTCGCTGATTTCCCTGTTCTTAACCCATACCGCAATAGCCATAAAAACGGAGCTCATTACGGCTATGAGGGCAGAAAAGAGCAACAAATTTTTGATAGGCACTCCATTCAAAAGGAAATATCCGAGCAGAAAGCTAATGGCAAAGGTAAGCAGAAAGTCCAACATAGCGTAAACCTCCCGAAAAGCGGTCTTAAGAACAGACTTGAGAAATGTGCCGATAATTCCACTGGCGATGCTTTCCCAGCTCATTTTACCACCTCCTCGGGCTTTTCCTCCTATTTTGCCCGAGGAGGTTGGTCTTCCTCTTTGGCTTTTTTTGTAGGCAGGGGAGTGGCGGGTAAAACCGCCTATCCCCGCCAAAACAACTAAGGGAGGGAAAGGCTATGGCTAAAATTGTAGAGCTCGAAATTAAAGACCTCGAAATCCCCCAAGGTCTGCTCCCCCGTGTTATTACCGGAACCGTCGAGAGTAAAGTCGAGGAATACAGGGAACTCATAGAGGAAGGAGTTGAATTCGACCCCATCTCCGTATGGGAGAGGGAAGACGGCAGATACTGGGTTATCGACGGCGTCCACCGTATAGAAGCCCACAAAAAAGCCGGTATAGACCGTATT
>JALWCE010000138.1 GCA_027036935.1 Nitratiruptor sp.
AATGGTGGCTCAGACTCGATAAAATAGAAGCGAACAAAGAGTACGAGTGTATCCATAGCGGCAACATTAATCCTGTGAAACTCCCTTGTGCCCTGCCACCGCTTAGCTTTCTTCGTCAAAAAATCGCAGTTTGATATAATTTGGCCAAAAAAAAGGAGCAGCCGATGCGCTTTGTCTCGATCATTATGGGTAGCAAAAGCGACTATGAGGTGATGCAAGAGTGTGCGAAAGTACTGGAGAAGTTTGGGGTGCAGTATGAGCTGATCATCTCCAGCGCCCACCGCAGTCCCCAGCGCACCAAAAATTATGTACAAGAAGCTGAAAAAAAGGGAGCTACGGTTTTTATCTGTGCTGCTGGGATGGCGGCCCATCTAGCCGGCGTGGTAGCGAGCCTTACTATCAAACCGGTCATCGGCGTGCCTATGAAAGGGGGCTTTATGGATGGGATGGATGCGCTGCTAAGCACCGTGCAGATGCCAGCCGGTATGCCGGTAGCCACCGTGGCGGTGGGCAAAGCAGGAGCGGTCAACGCCGCCTATCTGGCCATGCAGATCTTGGCTATCGACGACGAGGAGCTTAAAGCCAAGCTCGAAGAGGATAGGCTTCTCAAAGCCAAAAAGGTAGAAGCGGACTCTAGCGAAGTGGAAGTACTTATCGATGCGACTGAGGCCTGATTGTCTACCCTGTTTGTACAACCAGACTCTGCGTCTAGCCAAAGTGGCTGGGTGCGATGAGGAGTGCAGCGTGGAGGTTTTGCACGAAGGAGCGAAGTTTTTGGCCGAGCTTCCTCTTGATCGCACCCCTCCAGAAGCGGCAGCCGAGCTCTACCCTATGCTCTCTCGCATCATCGGCGCCGACGATCCATACCAAGAGCAGAAGCTGCGCTCCATCCAAAAGGCAAAAGAGCTTTTGCCGTGGGTGGAGCAAAAACTCAAAGAGTGTGAGGATCCCCTCAAGGCCGCTCTTCGAGCCGCGGTGGCCGGCAACGTGATCGATTTTGCTACACAGGTGAGCTTCGATCTAGAAGAGGAGGTGCGAAAGATTTTCCAAGCGCGCTTCGCTATCGATGAGATGGAGTGCTTTATCCAAAGGTTGCAAAAGGTCAAGGAGCTGGTGGTCATCGGCGACAACGCGGGGGAGCACCTTTTTGATAAGTTGATGATCCAAGTTTTTCGCCGAAATTTTCCAGATCTTCATATCTACTATTTCGTACGAGGCCGTCCCATTATCAACGATGTGACTCTCAAAGAGGCGAAGATGGTGGGGATGGATGAGGTGTGTGAAGTGGTGGATAGCGGTGTGGATACGCCGGGATTTTTGATGGAGCGAGCAAATAAGAGGGCTCGTAGAATCTATCAAGAAGCGGATCTGATTTTGGCCAAAGGGATGGGGAATTTTGAGTGTATGGAGAGCTACGAAGATGCGCGGCTCTTCTTTTTGTTCAAGGTCAAATGTTCGGTGGTGGCCGCTCGCACCGGCTGCCAGATCGGTGATCTACTGTGCGCGAACCAACAAACACTAAAGGAGGCAAGATGAGTAAGCCACAAAAAAGGGTGGTACTCTTTACCAGTCCAGGATGCGTCTGGTGCACAAGAGCCAAGCAGTTTTTCAAAAAAAACGGGATCAAGTTTAAAGAGATCGATATCAGCAAGGACCAAAAAGCGGCGCAAGACTGTATCAAGCATGGATGCAGGGGCGTGCCTGTGGTACTGGTGGGGAGCCGCTGGATCTGTGGATTTGATCAGGCCAAAATTGAAAGAGAGCTTGGATTATGATCACCTTTAGCCAGATGCTTTTGAGGCTTCAAGACTTTTGGGCCAAGCAAGGA
>JALWCE010000139.1 GCA_027036935.1 Nitratiruptor sp.
CCGCCCGCCGTTGCACATCCCGCTTCCGGCGATGATGATGTTGCCGCTCTTTTGAGTGTTGATCTTTTTGGATGCGTTGGTGGTGCTGGCAAAGCGAAGTTGGGGAAAGTCAAAGGGGTAGGGCTGTTTTTTGCAGTGCTCTGAGAGTAGATGTTTGTATTTTTCATACACTTTTGTGGTTTTGATCCCCATAGGAGAGTCGAGATAGACCCTAGCGTGGGGCGGAAGCTCTTCGTTTTTGCTCATCTCTTTGAAGATACACAGCAGCTGCTGAGTGCGCTCTATGGCAAAGGAGGGGATCAACACGTTTCCTCCTCTATGGAGTGTCTCGATAACCGCTTGCTTGAACTCCCGCACACTCTCTTCGTACTTTTTATGCACTCTATCGCCATAGGTGCTCTCAATAAACAGATAATCGGCGTTGGCCGGGTCTGTGGGGGGAGGATTGAGGTGGACTTGTCGGTTGCCTAGATCTCCACTAAAAATCACTCGCTTATGTAGTCCATCTTCATTGTACTCTATCTCTAAAAAGGCCGAACCGATGATATGTCCCGCATCTTTGTAGAGCAGTTGGACTTTTGGAGAGAGTCTGATCTTTTGGCCATATTTGACTACTCGTCTGGGGAGTTTGAGGACCGCTTTGACGTCGTGCTTGTCGTATAGAGGCCTTTTGACATACTCCTCCTCGCCTCGTCTTTGGGCTTTTCTAAAGGCGGTCTCAAAATCCTCTTCCATCAAATGGGCCGTATCGAGCAGCACGATCTTCATCAGATCAAAAGTGGCTTGGGTAGCTATGATCTTACCCCGAAAACCCTGTTTATAGAGCAGAGGGATGCGTCCTACATGATCGAGATGAGCGTGAGTGAGGAGCAGGTAGTGGATCTCTTTGGGATCGAAGCCAAAAGGCTCGTAGTTTTTGTACTCGTCAAGCCCTTGAAACATACCGCAATCGACGAGGACTTTCGTGTCGTCGTCGAATTTGACGTAGTGGCACGAGCCAGTTACCACCTCCGCCGCCCCGTAGCTAATCTCTATGGTCATCTCTCCATCTCCGCTACAGCTTTGATAATTTTAAGGACGCTGTCGGGATTAAGACTCATAGACTCTATGCCAATACGCACTAAAAATTCAGCAAATTCGGGATAGTCGCTAGGTGCTTGACCGCAAAGTCCGGAGTATTTGTCGTGGCGTCTGGCGCCCTCTACCGCCATTTGTACCATCTTGAGTACCGCCGGATCCCGCTCATCGTAGTCGAATGCCACGATATCGCTGTCCCTGTCGACTCCCAAAGTGAGCTGTGTCAGGTCATTAGTACCGATACTGATGCCATCATAAATCTTTAAAAACTTGTCGATCAAAATCACGTTGCTGGGGATCTCGCACATCATGTATACTGGCACATTCTCAAGCCCATGTTTTGCCATTGCCTCTTTGACCCTTTTGGCCTCTTCCACTCTTCGACAAAAAGGGATCATCAGCACGATATTCTCAAAGCCCATCTCCTCGATGGCTCGCTTCATCGCCTTGCACTCCAATGCGAAACCGTCGGCATACTGGGGATGGGTATATCGCGCCGCCCCTCGAAAGCCGATCATCGGATTGTCTTCTATAGGCTCGAAGTGGCGGCCTCCTAGCAAATTGGCGTATTCGTTGGATTTAAAATCGCTCATTCTCACAATACACTTTTTGGGATAGACGCTGCTAGCTATCGTAGCCACCCCCTCGCTGAGGGTTTTGATAAAAAAATCCTCCGCATTTCCATCAAATGGGAAACTGAGCTCATCGATCAAAGCCTTTTCCGT
>JALWCE010000140.1 GCA_027036935.1 Nitratiruptor sp.
ATATGGAATTTGGCGTATAGTTTGAGCAAAAATCTCCCGTATTAAAGCGGGTTCGGTGACAAATATTTGAAACGTTCGCTCTTTTTTGTGGGAGGGTGAAGGAATTTCATAGTATCGAATAATATATTCAATCGTTTGGTCTAAATCAAGTTCTTCATAAACTCTCAGCTCTATTGTATCAGGAAGATCTTCGGGAGGGATGTTTTTACTGATTTCAAGACTGGTAAAGATAAAGTCCTTTGTTTCTAAAAAGGAGATATAATAGTTTCGTGGTGAAAACTTAGGGGAAAATCTTTTGAGGCTTTCATTTTCATAAAGAAAAAAGGTATTATTGTAAGGATTAACTGTGACAAATCTGTTAAACTGCTCTTTTTTCATTGATGACCATTTCCCTAATTTAGAATAATTTTAACATACCAATCTTAAATGATGCCATGAATAGGCCGTTTTAGAAGATATACCCTATCTTTTCCAATTCTTTTTTACTTTTTGTCCATCCTTTTTTGACTACGACAAAAAGATGTAAAAAGATCTTTTTACCGCTAAATTTTTCTAAAAGTTTTCTGGCATCTTTTCCGATCCTTTTAATGGTTTCGCCTCTTTTGCCTATGATGATCCCTTTTTGTGAGGGCTTTTCTACTACAATCATCGCATAGACTTTATCCATAGTGGGAGTCTCTTCTATTTTTTCTATAATTACATCCGTCTCATAAGGAATTTCATCGCTTAGATTTTCAAAAATCGCTTCTCTAATGAGTTCTTTGTAGATATCTCGTATATTTTCGGTAGTAAGAAGTTCGGGGTCGTAATAGTAGGGGTGTTGGGGCAGATATTTAATAATAGCATCAAGTAGCTCCTCTTTACCGATGTTTTTCTTTACAGATACCGGTACGAGCTCTAAAAATTTATCCTGAAATTTTTGATACTCAGTAATCTTTTTTAAAAGCTCTTCATTGCTTACCGTATCTATTTTGGTGAGTACCAAGATGTGAGGCCGATCTTTAGCAAGCTGTAAAAATTTTTCATAATGGCTTATTGGATCAGTTACAGGAGCCAAAAAGAGAATTACATCGCAATCTCCTATCGCTTTAAGTGCTTCTTCGAGCATAAACTTATTAAGCAGTCGTTCCTTTTCGTGCAGCCCGGGCGTATCGATAAAGATGATCTGGGCATTTTTGTACATGACGATTGCGTAGAGCCGTTTTCTAGTAGCCTGTGCTTTATGGCTGACCATCGCAATCTTTTCTCCAAGGAGCCAATTAAGTAGGGTGCTTTTACCGGCATTTGGTCGCCCAATGAGGGCTACATATCCGGCTTTAGTGGTTTGAGGCATTTGTATCCTTATAAGATATATTTGGCCAAATCTTCATTTTCTATCACTTCTCCTAGCCGCTTATCTACATAGGGTTTATCGATTGTGATAGTCTCACCTTTGTGTTCATCTGCTTCAAAGCTGATATCTTCGAGTAGATTCTCTACCACCGTATGCAAGCGTCTCGCTCCGATATCTTCGATCTTTTGGTTGGCGCTGTGGGCATATTGAGCGATGGCCCGCAAAGCCTCGTCGCTAAATTCTAATTTGACCCCCTCTACACCAAGCAGAGCTTGATACTGCTTAATCAAAGAGTTTTTGGTCATCGTGAGGATTTTGTATAAAGCCTCCTCATCCAAAGAGTCCAGCTCTACTCTTAGAGGAAATCGTCCTTGGAGTTCTGGTATCAAATCGCTTGGTTTGCTCAGATGAAAAGCACCGGCGGCGATGAAAAGTATATGATCTGTTTTGACAGGACCACATTTGGTG
>JALWCE010000141.1 GCA_027036935.1 Nitratiruptor sp.
GCACAAGAGAGTTTTACGCTTAATGATATTTGCTTTTATCCTGATAAAAAAATTCTCGTTAAAAATAATGAACAAATAGAGCTTTCTACAAAAGAGTCTCAGCTACTTCACTACTTTTTCACCCATCCCAATCGCATTATCACAAAACAAGAACTTATAGTAAATCTTTGGAATGATATTCCCACAAATGCTACAATCCGCACTTATATAAAAATGTTGCGTCACTATTTCCCCAACAACATTCGTACCATAAGAGGTATCGGATATGAATTTATCCTCTTTTGAAAAGCGAGCTTTCAAGCGCTTCTTACTTGTCTATTTTGCGGCTATCACACTTACTATAGCAAGTTTTGCTGCACTACTTTACGATATGGAACTAAAAAATCTCCACGAACGCCTTGCAGCTAAACTCCATGACCAAGCCACCACCATCGCTTTTGGAGCCATAGACGCACAGATGAGAGGCAAACCATTTTTTATCGACAAAACAATCTCTTATCAACTCTTTGATGCTCATGGCAATCTCTTAAAAGGAAACTTTGTGGCTCTATTACCAAATAAAGAGGGCTTTTTCACTAAAGACGAATGTGCCTACTATGTTAATAAAGCTGCCAGAGGTCACCTCAACATTTATACTATCGTAGTGCGTACGTGCTCGTATAATCAACACAAAAAAGAAATTTTGATCAAAAATATTCTTTTAACTTTCATTTCACTTATTTTACTTCTTGGAATAGGCTGGTATTTGGGTAAACTTTTTTTAGAACCTATGAAGCGAGGGATCGAAGAACTTGATCGTTTTATCAAAGACAGCACGCATGAACTTAACACACCCATTGCGGCTATGACACTGGCGTTAAGTAAAATGAAACAAAAAGATCGCTACGCAAAGATAGTTAAAATGAGCGCCTTACGCATATCTAAACTTTATGACGATCTTGTTTATCTCAATTTCGGTCACACAACCTCTCAAGAGAATCTCAACCTAGAAAAAATTATACAAAATCTTCTTGAACTTTTTGCGCTAAATATCGAACAAAAAGGTTTACATATCAAAAAAACTATCACTCCTTGTATACTTAAAGCCAACCCTAAAGAGATAGAACTCCTCATAAAAAACCTTCTCGACAACGCTATCAAATACGCTCCTTTCAATTCGACTATATCTATAACTTTACATCAATGCCATTTAAGCGTCACTAATACCTTAAATAATGAAGTGCCCAAAGATCTCCAAGAGATCTTTGAACGCTACAAAAGAGCCAATAGTAGTAGCGGCGGATTTGGCATAGGCCTTAGTATTGTGCAAAAGGTCGCTTTCAAATATGGATATAAGATACAAAGTTCCATTCAAGAAAGAAAAATCACTTTTAGCATCTTATTTAAATAACTACAAACTGCCCCATCATCCCATTATCTTCATGCTCAAGAATATGGCAATGATACATATATGGAGCCGATGGATCGGCAAAATCTCTCATCACTATATGAAGCGTAACTCTATCGCCCGGACCCAAAAATACCGTATCTTTATACCCTCTCTCCCACGCCCGTACATTGGCGCTACTTCCGTTTCTCTCAAGTACTCTAAAATGGGTAGCGTGCACATGAAAGTTATGCATCATTCTCGTAGGATTTTCCACGATCCACTCTTGAGGCTGATCCAAAGGTATAAACTCATCTATACGATCTTTATCCATCGTTTTGCCATTGATGGTAAAGCGCATTCGTCTCATACCAAACCGGAACGTTTTTTGTTCAGAGGCAAAAGAGAGCTCTTCTAGCCGTGTCAAATGATGTGGATCAAAGATATTCTTTTCTAACAAAGAGTCTACTTCAATTTGTAGCACCTCTTTAGCACTTACGTGATCCAAAAGATGCAAAGAGCTGTTTTGCAACCCATCCAGATCCACTACAATCTCAATACGCTCAGCCGGAGACAAAAATACAAAAGAGAGTGGTACAGCCTCAGGCAACAAGGAGTTGTCCCCACCCACAAGATAAAATTTTGGAATCTTATCAAATTGCAATTTCATCATGGAGGCGTTTGAACCGTTTAAAATCCTCAAACGCAAAAACCTCCTTTTGGCTTTAAAAACTGGCTTGATCCCCCCATTGACTACGAGCTCCCCACCGATATATCCTCGCATCATATCCATCCGAGATGGGGAGTAATCTATTTGATTGTTTTTAAAACGTCGTTGTTGAATGATTAGCGGAATATCATCCACACCATACTCGTGCGGGAGTTTTGGCATATTCTCCTTATCCTCAACAATAATCAATCCGGCCAAACCTTGATATACCTGTCTTGCGGTCTCTCCCATAAGATGGGGATGATACCAATTGGTAGCAGGACTTTGCTTTACTTCAAACACGGCGCTCCATGTAGTAGATGGATGAATAATTTGATGTACCGCTCCATCCATCTTAGCCGGCACATGCATCCCATGCCCATGCATGGTAGTTGGTTCACTCAAAAAATTTGAGTAGTTGATCTTGATTTTCTCCCCTACCCTTAAAAGGATTGTCTCGCCCAAATAGCTCGCATTTATCCCATACGTATGAGTCATCTCTCCTTGAAAAAAAGGGTGTAAAGCACTTTGGATATTCATATCAAAAACTTTATACTCCCCCTCATAGCGATAAGAGGCCAGTTTTGGAATCAAAAGTTCTCTTTCTTGTAACAAGATATATTTTTTAAATCGCCAGTACTCCTGTTTTAGCCATTCGTTCCAATTCCAAAAGGCTTGCGCTTCACCCAATATGGCCCCACTCAAAAGGGCTTGCCGTAAAAAATTCCGTCGTGTCATAGTCTCTCCTTATTTTTATTTTAAAACCAAAAACGCAATCCCAATATAAAAAAGGCGTTACTTTGTTTATTGAGCATTCGTTTTGTTTGGCCAAAATTGCGTTTGAAACTCACACCAATATAGGGCGCCAACTCACGACGTATCTCATAGCGCAGTCGAAAGCCGGCCTCTATATAGTTTAGCCCCTCACCCACGCCTATATCCTCGATGCTTTTGCTCATCCATCTGCTTTCTATCCTGGAAGCCAGGACAAGCCTCTGGGTAAAGAGCGTATCGTACTCAAAATCAAAGTCCATTCCCACAGCCCCCTGACCAAAGAGCAGCTTCGTACGCGTCTCAATCCAGTAGGGAGCGAGGCCTGAGAGTGTCATTTCACCGAAACTTTTAGTCTTATCTTCATGATCTATTTCGATACCGGCTTGAATATCCCAAAAGGGCGAGATAGCATGGGAAAAGACCAGCTCGTTTTGCCAGCTACTCTCCTCTCCCTCACTATAAAGATAGAGTTTGTTCGCATCATATCCCGCATACGCACTCACATCCCACACTTTGGTGCCGCTCTTTTGCAGTTCAAATCTATCGAAAAGCACCTGATAGCGCAGCACATCCCCACCGCCTGCAAAAAGCACAATGCCAAAAACAGATAGGAAGAGCATCTTTTTCATAATAGCACCTTTACTTCACGAAACATCCCGCCCATATGGTAAAGCAGATGGCAGTGATAGACCCATCTGCCCGTAGCGTCCACATCGATACGCAAGCTTACCTTGCTTCCTGGCTGAACATTGACGGTATGTTTGCGCACTATTTTGTCCCCCACCTCCAGATCGCTCCACATACCGTGTAGATGCATAGGATGGTTCATCATCGTATCGTTGATGAATGTCACACGCAGTCGCTCGCCGTAGCGAAACTCCAATGGTTCGGATTCATAGTAAGGTATGCCATTGATCGCCCAGACGTAGCGCTCCATATTGCCGGTCAGATGCATCACTATCTCACGATCGGGATAGCGATTTTCGATGCCGGGAGTCTCAAGATCGGCATAGGTGAGGACTTTTCGCTTTACGTTTCGTAGTCCCACACCCGGATCATTCAGACGATATTGAGGACTTTGAGCACGCATCGTCCAAGCTATACCCTCTTTTTTAGGTAGAGGGATTCTAGGAATAGGTTTGGGCAAATGCGACTGAATCTTTTGCATTTTCATATCGCCCATCGCCATCCCCATATCCACCATCGTGAGCGGCTCGTAGGGATACGACTCAGGAAGCGACACATTCGCAGTAGGATTTGGTCCCAGCTTTGCCCAGACTTTGCCACTGCGTCCCATATCTTCGGCATATATGAGCGCATTATCCCTTGGCTGGACGATTACATCGTAACTCTCTGCTACTGCAATGCGTATATCGTCTACTTCCACCGGTTTCACTGCCACACCATCCGTCGCAATAATACGCATTTTGTGCCCCGGAATACGTAAGTCAAAATAAGTCATAGCTGATTGATTGATAAAACGCAAGCGTACTTTTTCGCCAGATTTTGCAAAAAAATGATTTTGTAGGTCGTTGATGCAGTAAGTATAAGTGGCTGCCGTCACATCGGCGATATCACGATCGTCCATACGCATCCTGTTCCACATAGCGCGGCGCCGCAGAGCCTCGGCGAGGCCGTATCGGCGTACTTCGGCAGCAAAATCGAAGATAGTACGTTTGTGATAGTTGTAGTAGTCACTCTGGACTTTGAGATGGCGATAGATGGTATCTGGGTCTTCGTCGCTCCAATCATAGAGTGCCACCACATAGTCGCGATCTACTTCCGGTGCGATATCATCCTCGATGACTATGGCTCCATGCAGGCCTGTTTGTTCCTGAAAGCCAGTGTGGGAGTGGTACCAGTAGGTGCCGGTCTGCTGGACCTTGAAGCGATAGACAAAAGTCTGGCCCGGCATGATTCCTTGATAGCTCACGCCGGGCACACCATCCATCGTATAGGGGAGGATAATCCCATGCCAGTGCAAACTGGTAGGTTCGTCCAGATGATTGGTAACGTGCAGCCTCACCACGTCACCCTTTTTCCAGCGCAGCGTGGGAGCTGGGAGCATATCGTTGACGGTGTTGGCAAGCACAGGCTTACCGGAGATATTGATCCATGTTTTCTTGATATGCAGATCAAATTCTGTGCCGCTCAGCGCTACGGTAGGCTTTTGCTCGCCAACCCCCTCTTTGGCAACTGCCGGCAGCACCGCTATGAGCCCGAAAGCTGCTGAAGTTTTAAAGAAATCCCTCCTATGCATCACACTCTCCTTTGTACAATTGTACAAAGAAGAGTGTGGAGAGAGTGTGGAAAACTACTCTCTAATTTGTCCCTCGCCGTAGATTTTGTACTTATAGGTGGTTAGGTCGTTGATGCCCATAGGCCCTCTTGCGTGGAGCTTATTAGTCGAGATACCTACCTCAGCTCCAAAGCCAAAGACACCGCCGTCGGTAAATCTGGTAGAAGCGTTGACGTAGACACAGGCGGCGTCGATCTCATTGAGAAATTTTTCTGCCGTTGTGTAGTTTTCGGTAACAATCGCTTCGCTATGACCGCTACCGTAGCGTCTGATATGCTCGATGGCGCCCTCCACACCGTCGACTACCTTGATGGAGAGGATGTTTTCGAGATATTCGGTATCGTAATCCTTTTCGCTGGCCTCCTCCACATCGATCACTTCACGTGTGAGTTCGCACCCTTTGAGGGTGGTCATGTGGGGTTTGAAAGCTTCGTAGAGGGGCAGGAGGATCTCATCTTTTATAGCGTAGTCCACCAGTAATGTCTCCATGGCGTTGCACACACCCGGTCGCTGCACTTTGGCGTTGACGGCGATCTTGATCGCTTTGTCGAAATCCGCATCCTTATCGATATAGGTGTGGCAAAGCCCCTTGTCGTGTTTGACCACGGGCACCGTGGCATTTTCACTCACGTAGCGTATCAGCGCCTCGCCACCGCGGGGGATGATTAGATCGACATATTTATCCATTTTGATCAGTTTCCCCACCCCTTCTCTGCTATAATCTGGCAGCAGCGATATCACCTCTTTTGGCAAGCCGTTGGCTTCAAGCACCTCTTGTAAAAGGTGAGCAATCGCTTCGTTGGAATGTTTGGCCTCCTTGCCTCCTTTGAGGATGGCCACGTTGCCAGACTTGAAGCATAGCGCCGCCGCGTCGCTTGTGACATTGGGACGCGATTCGTAGATGATACCGATCACACCGATGGGGATACTCACCTTTTCAACTCTGAGGCCATTATCGAGCATCCAGCCATCAAGGACTCTGCCCACTGGTTCTTTGAGCTCGGCTATCTCGTGCACG
>JALWCE010000142.1:0-5785 GCA_027036935.1 Nitratiruptor sp.
AAAGGGGCCGGAGCGTAGGTAAAGTCACTGGGAAAAAATGGAAGCAGCGAAGGCCCGAGTCCAAAAGCGTCGCTAAGCACGCTATGGCTTCTGTGGCGAATAAAGAGAGCTTCGGTGCTAAGGGCCAGATCGGGCAGTGTCAAAACTCGCACCACCTCCTTTTTGGGCCCCAAAGGGGGAGTGGGCAAAAAGAGGGCCAAAATGAGAGCCGATCCAACCAAAAAACTCGCAGCCACGGCCAAAAAGAGGAGTCGCTTACTCAAGACTTTCAAGCACCTCTGGAGTGATTTGCAAAAAGCCAAGCACCTTTTGGCCCCTGTGGTCTTTCATAAAACGCAAAGCCTCCTCTTTGGAGCCAAATGGGATGAGCTCCTTGCCCATAGGACCGGTCACATCGCTCCCTACCACATACCAAGCTTTTGTTGCGTCGATCGTTTGGCCGCTATAATAATCGCTCACATAAGCTCGTTTGAAAGGGTGGTTTTGGATATAGCGCATCATATCCTTGACACCGTCGAAATAGACCTTGTGCCCCGAAGTATCCACGATCATCGTCGCCCATCTAGGATATTTGGCCACGAACATACCGCATACGGGACATTTGGCGTTTTTGGGTACATGGATACGATGGCCGCTTTTTTGCACCAGATACAAAGCTACGGCTTGAAGCTCTTTGGATCTTAGCCCTCTACACGCGCCTGAGCTCTTGATATAGGCTTTGGCTTTGGCCACATTGGTAAAGTTTTGATCGATCCGATGGCACCGTTTGTGGTAGAGCAGGCGGCCAAAGCGTGCCATCTTGTGGCGTTTGGCTTGGATCATATGCTCCTCTTTGGCTAGACTCTTTTTCGCAAGAGCAAAAGCCTCCTTGAAATCTACCACCTTGCCGCCATACCACTTGGCAAACTCTTCGGCCTCTTTTTTTGTAGCAAAAGCGAGCTTACTCACCCTGCTCATGGTCCCGGGCACCTTGGAGCCCACCACGTACCAAGCACTCCTAGCGTTAATCCACTTGCCGCTTTTAGCATCCACTACCAGAAGCTTTTTTAGATGAGGTTGAATATTTGGATAATCTTTGGCCAAACAGTGCATGGAGCAGTACTCTTTAGTAGAGTTCTCATCCAAGATGGCGGCATAGTTGGTCTTGAAAAATTTGGCCAAATTCATCCCGCATACACTACACCACATCTTTGCAGGCCCCTGCTGCAAGAGCTTTGGATACTCCACAGATTTATCAAAGGCGAAAGAGAAAAGTGCCAAAAAAAGCAGAAGCAATAATTGACGCATAGAGCCACCTTTTTCTTTTGATTATAGAGCAGTTTTGTTAATTATGTCTTAATTATCGCAAACGATACTCTATAGGAACTTGCAGATCCACCGCTTTTTTAGGAGGAGGAAACTCTTTGGCGGCTTGGAGTATCGTCTTTTTAGCGGCACGATCTAAGATCTTATGGCCGCTGCTTCTTACGATATGCAGATGCGTCACCTCTTTGCTAGGCTGCAGAGTAAAACAAAGCTCCACCACCCCTTCTTGATGGGTACGTCTGGCGATCCTAGGATAGTGGGTGTGACGGCGGATAGCCGCTTCGATACGAGCCAAAAAGCGTTGGATATAGAGATGCTGATAAGAGCGTTTTGGCTTGCTAGATATAGAGGAGGGGGATGAGGCGGGATAAATTGGGTGTGAAACTTTGGTTTTTTGGGGTGTAAGTGGCAAGGGTTTGGATGTAGGCGTTTGAACTACCTTTTTTGGTTTGGGAGTAGGGTGTTTTACGATTTTGTTTTTGAGAACCCTTTTTGGTTTGTGTTTTTTTGCTCTGATTTTTCGTTTGGGTTTTGTTTTTGGCTTTGTTTTTGGGCGGGATTTTATTTTTTGCTTTGGCTCAACTTTTCGTTTGGGCTCTTTTTTGGGTAGGCTCTTTGGTTTTTGCATTCGCTCGCAGCCACACGCACATTGTTTTGGTTTGAGGATACGGATATTGGTAATCTGAATACTCTTTTTTTTTGAGAGCGTCAAAGGCTCATAGAGCTTCCATATCGCTCCTGCTAGCAGCAGATACAGGCCCAAAGTGATAAAAAAGGAGCGTTTCATCTTTCGGTTTCGACGGAGATATTGGTAAAGCCTTGGCTTTTTAGGATGTCGAGTACCTTGATAAAGAGCTCGAAACGGCTGTCTTTGTCGCTGCGGATCAAGACAGCGCTCTTTTTTGAGATGGTGTGAAGTTTTTGTTTTAAAATAGCAAAAGTGATGGGCTCTTTGTCCAGATAGATTTTGCCCTCTTTGGTGATGGTGATGGCAATCTTTTTAAGAGGCAGCTCGGTAGCGCTGGAGGCTTGAGGGAGATCGAGGGGGATGATCCCTTTGGCTATAAAAGTTGCGGTGGTGAGCACAATTACCAAGAGTACCAGCATTATGTCGATAAAAGGGATCACATTGATTTGATCAAAAGGCTTACGCCTCATGGGCTATATCCCATCGTGCCAGCAACACCTCGATGCGCCGCACGAGATAGTTGTACATCATAGTAGCTGGTATCGCCACCACAAGTCCCATCGCCGTGGCTTTAAGAGCCAGAGCCAATCCTACCATGATCGCTTTGGTATTGACGATGCCGCTTTGGCCCATAGTGTAAAAGGTGAGGATGATCCCCAGCACCGTCCCGAGTAGTCCAATATACGGAGCCGAAGAGGCGATGGTGGCGATGATGGAGACGTGGTTGGTCAGATCGATCTCTAGCTCCTCTTTGTGGCTATATTTGCGCACGTCCACGCTGCGAAAAAAGAGCCACCGCTCGATAAAGAGCCAGACGCTCACAAAACTCATAAAAAGCAAAACCCCAATAATCCCATAATCTATAATCTCTTTGAGATGGGCCATCCAGTTCATAGGGCCACCTTGCTGCAATCTAGCACCACTTTTGTTCCTTTGTTTTTTCTAGAGTGGATACGGATACCTATGCCTTCTCTATCACACACACTTTTGACGATATCAAGTCCTATTCCTTTGCCCTCACCCTGCTCCGTAGCCCGGTAGTAGCGCTCAAATATCCGTACCAGATCCTTCTCGTCTATGCCGATCCCACTATCTTCTATCACGATTTTGCCCTTTTTGGCAATGATTTTTATCAAGCCACCATCGGGCGTGTACTTCAAAGCGTTGGACAAAAGATTATCGATTACTTTAATAAACCCTTGTTTGGATACCTCTATCCACAAAGGCGCAAGCTCCACTTCCACTTTTTTGCCTTTGGCCAGATCTTCAAGCATCTCGATCCTTTGCGCAATGAGTCTAGCCGCATCGAAGTGCTCTTTTTGGATGCGATCGATATTTTGCTGGATGGTATAATCCACCTCTTTGTAGAGCTCTAGGAGCTGATCGGCGGCTTTATCTATTCTATCAAGACGCTTGAGGGCTTTTGGATCCTCAAGGCTCTTTTTGAGCATTGACAGGTTGGCTTTGATGGTGGCGATGGGGATATTGAGCTCGTGTAGCGTATCTTTGAGTAGACGCTCCAGATCGTTTGATTGCTTGGCCAAAGGGTGTAAAGCGTAGCGGGCAAAGAGTATCCCCTCCACTACCGCCACACCCAAAAGCACAAAAGCCAAGAGCCACAAATGCCTCCAGCCAATTGTACCCACCCACAAATACCCAACATAAAAGACCACCCCAATTCCTATCAAAAAGAGCAGCACAAAAGCGGCTAGATCGCTACTTTTCAAACCGATAGCCCACTCCTCGTATATTTGTGATCGCCTCTTTGCCAAAAATCTTTTTTAAAGCGTTGATATAGACTCGAAGAGCCCCATCGCTCACTATCTCATCAGGTTTCCATAAGTACTGATAGATGCGCTCCTTTGGCACTATTTTCTTGCGGTTTTTAAGAAAAAGAGCCAGCAGTGCAAGCTCTTTTGGATTGAGCTCTACTGGCTCCTTGCCACGATAGAGCTGCAGGTTTTTTAGATCGAAGCGAAACTCACCGATTTGTACTATCTCCTCGCCATAACAGCGTCTGAGTACCGCTTTGATGCGGAGCAGCATCTCCTCCAAGTCCACCGGCTTGGTCAGATAATCGTCCGCTCCTTTGCTGAGACCCTCGATAATATCTTCTCTTTGATTTTTGGAAGTAATAAAAATAGTGGGCGTTTGGTCGTCGATACCTCTAAGCTCTTCTAAAAATCCAAAGCCGTCTCCATCTGGCAACTTCACATCAAAAAGATAGAGATCATAGCGTTTATGATAGCCAAACTCCATCGCTTCGTTCAGACTCTGGGCCCAGTCCACGCTGTAGCCCTCTTCACTCAAAAACTCCTCGATGCTCTCGCCAAAAAGATTATCATCTTCTAGCAGCAGTATCTTCATCTACCCTCCATGCAAGCTCTTCACCCGCAAACATCGGTACTACATTCCCATACCGCTCGGGGACTCTCCAACTTTTTTTAATGAGTATGACCTTTTTAGATGGAGGCGTAATGCCATAGATTTTTTGAGCGTTGTCGCTCACAAACTTTTGCAAATTTTCCAGCACGCCAGCCGCCTCAAAAAGCTGAGCCAGAGCCGGAAGGGCCACAGGAGCGCTAAAAACTCCGGCCGCACAGCCGGGGGCCTCTTTGGAGCTTCGCGGATGAGGGGCCGAATCGCTGCCAAACATCACTTTCTCATGGGCCATAAAAGCCACTTTTCTTAGAGCCATCCTATCTTCAGGACGTTTAGCTATGGGTTTGCAAAAAAGATGGGGACGCATCAGTCCCCCAATTACATCATCAAGGGTAATGTAAAGATGATGGAGCGTTATGGTAGCGTAGAGGTTTTCATAGCGTAAAAGCGCCTCTACCGCCGCCTTTGTAGTGATATGCTCCATAATGATTTTAAGGTTTGGAAAGCGTTTGGCTATACGCTCGTATATAGGGATGAACTCCGCCTCTCTATCCATTACAAATCCGCTAGTCTCGCCATGGACGCATAAGGGGATTCCCAGCTCGCTCATCGCCTCTAGTGTGGGGGCCAAGGCCTCAAGACTAAAGTTTTCCACTCCCCCTTGGCTATTTGTGGTGATGCCGGCTGGATAGAGCTTGATAGCGGCGATATTCTTTTTGACTCTATCTAAAAAGTCATAATCATAGTCCGATTTGAAAAAAAGTGTCATAAGAGGCTCGAAATCTTCCCCTTTCGTCGCTTCTTCAATACGCTTTTTGTAGCCTTGTGCCATCTGATCGCTTGTTACGGGCGGTATAAGATTTGGCATTATGATAGCGGCCGAAAAACTCTTGGCACTAAGAGGCGCAACGGTGCGTAACATATTCCCGTCTCTAAGATGTAGGTGCATATCCATAGGTGAACAGAGTATAAGTCTCATATCTTCTCCATAATTGTTCGCAATAGCTCCATAAGGGCTTTTTCATAAGATTTGGCGAGCTCCGGGGTTTTGGCCTCAAAACGGGTCACAAGCACCGGCGTGGTATTGCTGGCTCGTACCAGCGCCCACCCTTCTTCAAATTCTATTCGCACCCCGTCAATATCGATAATCTTTTGGATTGGAGGTAAATCGTTGGCATCTTGGAGCCGCTTTTTGAGCTCTTCGATGATAATAAATTTCTTCTCTTCCGTCGTAGTGACTTTAAGCTCGGGAGTGTTGTACACTTTTGGCAAAGCCTCCAGCTCCGCCTCCATATCCACTCCCTTGGCTACCAGCTCTAGTACCCGAAAGGTAGCGTAAATAGCGTCATCGAAGCCAAAATAGCGGTCGTTGAAAAAGAGGTGTCCGCTCACCTCCGCTGCCATATGGGC
>JALWCE010000142.1:5795-6112 GCA_027036935.1 Nitratiruptor sp.
CGTTTTGTACATGATGGCCTGGCCGATCCTGTTGATCTCATCGTACATCACCTGCGAGCATTTGACCTCCCCAATCACCACGGGATTTTCCATCCGCCTCGCCAGCAAAATAGCAAGCTCGTCTCCTTTAATATTTCGCTTGGGTGTGAGCACGGCCAACCTATCCCCGTCCCCGTCGTAGGCAAAGCCAAGATCCCCCTCTTTTAGAGCGGCTTTGAGATCACGCAGATTCTCCTCCACGCTTGGGTCTGGATGGTGGTGTGGGAAGCGGCCGTCTGGTTCGCAGTAGAGCCCTCGATAGCGAAGTCCAAGCCCTC
>JALWCE010000143.1 GCA_027036935.1 Nitratiruptor sp.
TCAAGAAGCAGAAAAAAGAGGCAGAGCACGAGAGTTTGACTAGCACGCTCAAGCGTCGCAGTTTTGATAAATATATCCAAGAACTCCACGACTCGGGTCTGCCCTATGCCTTATTGATGTGCGATATTGACAATTTTAAACATATCAATGATACGTACGGTCATCTTGTAGGTGATCAGGTGTTAAAAGAAGTAGGCGAGATTTTGACTACCTATGTACGCAAAGGTACGAGGTCGTATCGCTACGGGGGTGAAGAGTTTATAGTTTTACTGCCCAATGCGGACGGAAGAGCCGCAAAAGTGGTAGGCGAGCGTTTGCGAGAGGTGATTGAGAATAGGAACTTGCACATCAATAATGTTCATATCAATTTTACGGCAAGCTTTGGCGGTACGAGAAAAAGAGACGGCGAAGAACCACAAGATGTGATTAAAAGAGCCGATAAAGCCTTATATGAAGCCAAACGCAGCGGAAAAAACAGAGTTGTTATCTATGAGTGAGAAGATGAGAAAGATCGAAGCCTTGAGCTTTGAGATAATCGATGTCTGAGGCTGTCGGTTTTTCGATCCAGCGGATACCTTTGATCTGTTCTCTAAACTTTTCATAGCTAATACGGGGTATGTAGTCTTTGATGATCTCGTAAAAATATCGGGGACGCTCTTGGAGCTCCCGCACTCCTTTTAAGAAGCTCTCGTAAAGGGGCCTGACTTTTTGGGGCGGGAGCGTTGAAAGAGCAAAAAAGAGATCGTAAACCCGTATAACAGAGTTTAAAGTTTTAGAAGAGGCCACCACAAAAAAGCCTTGTTGTCGCAAGAGGGTAGCGTAGGGTTCGTAGGTGACGATGAGGGTCGGTTTTGTACATTTCATTTGTACAATGTTGTCTTGAGTGGTATCATTGAGATGAATCTCATCATTTTTAAAGTGATATCTTTTGATGAAAGAATCAAGAAGAGCTTTGTTGACGCTGGAAAGCTCTAGATATACCTCTATCAAGGGCGATTTTTTGAGTTTTTGTAAGGAAGTATTGGAGAGGATTTGATCGGCCCCTAAGGATTGATCTATAAAAAAATAGGGAAGAGCTTTGGTTTTGATGTGAGGTTCGCTGAGCACTTCATACTGGGTGGCACAAAATCCTTGACAAAGTCCTAATTCAAAGAGTGTTTTGCTCTCACTCAAAGAGTTGGTCCATTTGAGGATAAAATGATCCTTTTGTAGCCATCCCATCTCATTGGCATAGGCGAAAGGGAGATATCCTATCCATCTATTGGCGGCTATGGTGTGATATGGTTGATCTGCTTCACATCCTTGAAAAAGCAACGCAAAAAGAAGCGTTAATAGCACCAATATCGTTTTCACAGATGATCCAATATCGCTTGAGCAATGGTTTGGGCTCCGTTGGGCCAAGAGAAATTTTGCAGATTTTGGCTCATTGATGCAATATCCATATCGAGTATATCATCAAGTGTATGATTGTTGTAGAGTACCGAGGCTTTTTTCTTTGCTAAGAAAGAGGCGTTTTTGCGCTGATGATCATTGGCCGCATAGGGATAAGGAAGATAGAGAGCGGGTAGTAGATTTGTCGTAAGCTCCCATAGCGTGCTAGCTCCGCTGCGGGCGATAGCTATGTCGGCTTTGGCTATTTTGGAGGGAAGATCAAAGGAGAAGTCAAAAATTTGGGCCTGTACTCCGAGTCGTTCATACTCTTTTTTGACTCTTTGGTACTCTTGTTTGCCCGTTTGATGTATGATCTTGATACCCGCTTCGCTTAGTCCTTTGGCCCACTGAAGAGCTAGGTCGTTTATCTGTCTAGCTCCTTGACTGCCGCCAAGGAATATTATGGTCTTGAGCTTTTGCCTTATTCGTCTGCTTTGGTAATAGATAGGAGCTACGGGATAGGGATAGTAAGGTGGGAAAAAAGAGGAGTAGAAATCTTTGGCAAAAGGTTTAAGGAGGCGGTTGAGTCGTCCAATATGGGCGTTTTGTTCATGAATAAATAGAGGTATCCTTTTTGCCAACGCCGCAAAGGAGGCTGGAGCGGCGGAAAATCCTCCTACGCTTACTACTGCTTCACATCCCTCTAGATATGAGGCGGCTTCTTTGGTGCTAAGAAAGATTTGGCCAAGGGCTTTGAGTTTTTTAACTCCTTTTTTATTGACTACCCCGCTTGAGGGCAAAAAATAGCGGGTATGAAAGATTTGTTCGTTTGCAAACCATTGTCTATCTTGCCCTGAGGTGGAGCCAATATAAATCGGCGTGGCCCCAAGCTCTTTGAAAGCCTCGCCCAAAGCTTTGGCAATGGCCAAATGTCCGCCAGTACCGCCACCTGTGAGAGCTATTTTCAATGCTCTTTCCTGCTTTTGCTCATCATCAGGACCATTCCAAGGGCTATACCGTTGGCTATCATAGAGCTTCCCCCATAACTGAGCATCGGTACGGCGATCCCTTTGATAGGGATAAGACTTGTCACCCCAAAAGCGTTGATTAGTAAAGAAAAACCGATGAGCATTGCTACTCCAACGCTAAAGAGGTAGGTAGTTTTATTGGGGGTACGATTGGCGATACGAAAGAGGCGCTGCAAAAGAATGAGGTATAAGATCATTAAAATCACTATGCCTATAAAGCCCACCTCCTCACCAATACCAGAAAGAATGAAGTCCGTATGGATCTCACTCAAAAAGCCGAGTTTAAACTGGCCGTTGCCAATACCTTGTCCTATCATTCCTCCGTGGTGGATGGCGTTGAGGGAGTTGGCTATCTGATACGACTCTTTGGCATTGTCAAGTTTAAGCTCTTGGGCCATCCATGTGGGCATATAAGAGAGCAAGAGGTTTTGAGCGCTCGCCCACCACATCTTTATTCTAGCGATTCTATGTTCGGAGATAGAGACGAAAATAATAAAAAGAGTTAGGGCAAATCCAAGCAAAATAAAAAAGAGTTTTAAACTTCTTCCGGCAAAAACGAGCATAAAAGCAAGAGTAAGTCCTAAGACCGTCACTTGACCGATATCATTTTGAAAAAGCGCGATAGAAAGGACGGCGATAAGAAAAAGAAAAAGATACGGAGCGATAAGTTTGATCTCATAGGAGAGTTTTTTTGGCATGTCGTTATTGAATTTACGCGAAAAGCTCCACGCCAAAAAAAAGACAAACCCAACTTTAAAAAATTCCACCGGTGCGACGGAAAATCCAAATATTTTGATCCAACGCTTCGCCCCCCCCACGGTGGTGACCAAAGAGGAGGGGAAAAATTTCATCCCAAGCATTAGCAAAAAAGAGAGTATAAAGAGCCACAGACCAAAGGGTTTGATAAAAGTGTCCGGATTTTGCCGAGCTAGATACCACATAGCAAAGATCGCAATGAGGCCAAAGAGGGTTTGGCGTACGAAAAAATGGTATTGAGAGTAGCCAAAATATAAAGTAGTATAGGTCGTAAGAGAGTATGAGGCGAGCATACTGATAATGATAATGGCTGTGGCGATTTGGAAAAGTTTTTTGTCGATTGGCATTTAAGTCTATCTTTATTGGTTTATAAGTATTATTATAGCCACAATTTGGCAAAAAAAATCTAAAATACAGTAGTTTGATGAACACTCTGAACAAACTTTATAAAATCGTCTCTCTTTTTCTTCTTTTTGTTTTGGGAATAGTTATTTTTTGGGGAGCATTTCTCAAGATAATCATAAAAGATAGGCGGTTGCCCAAACTTGTTGTCGAAGAGAAAAATAGGGCGATACGAGGCTCTATTGTCACGAGCGACGGGTATCAGGTAGTTTATTCAACCAAGCTTTATAAAGTAGCGGTCAATACTCGTTGCATCGATCCTAAAAAAAAGTCTTTATTTATCAAACTCTTTAGCATCTATAGCGGCATTCCTCAAAAAAAGATTAGACGGGCTTTAAGAAAGTCTGGCTATACCGTGCTTTCGTATAGAATCGACGCCAAAACGGCCTATCAACTAAAAATTTTGGGACGAAAACTTTATCAAATGGATATGTTTATCCCATATAAAGTGGGCAAAAGGGTTATCAAGCAAGGATTGACCATTTTAGAGAGTGGGGAGAGTAGAAACTATCCTTATAAAGATGTGCTCACACCCGTGATTGGGTATGTGCGAAAGTACGAGGAGGATGGGTATACAAGAATAGCCGGGGTCAAAGGGATAGAAAAATATTACGAAGATAAGATAAATCCCAAACAAGACGGCCTTATTAAGGGGAAACGGGATGTGGGCAACAATATTATCCTAAACAAAGAGGCTCTTATTAAACGGCGCTATGATGGCTACAACGTGCATTTACATATCAATATGCTGTTACAAAAGAGTATTGAGAATATTTTAGATGTACACAAAAAAGATCTTGATGCTAAAGAGATTTTGGCGACCGTAATGGATAGCACTACGGGCAAAATCATAGCTATGGCCACTTCCAATCGCTTCGATCCAAAGCATATTACAAGAAAAGATTATAGCGCTCTTAATCCAAAATTTATTGAGTATGAGTTTGAGCCTGGATCGGTGATGAAACCCATCATCTTCGCTTTACTGCTTGAGCACAAGCTTGTCTCCCCTTTGGAGGTGATACGAGGGTACAATGGACGATACAAATTAGGCAAAAAGGTTATTACGGACGAGCATAAATTTCAATGGCTCAGTGCCGAAAACGTTATTGTACACTCCTCCAACATAGGGATTGCTCAACTGGCTCAGCGTCTGCCGGCAGATCTGTATTGGAAAGGATTGCGCACTTTTGGATTTGGCCAAAAAACGGGCATAGATTTGCCCTATGAGCGGCGAGGATCTATTATACCAATTATAAAATTAAAAAGTGAGATTTACAAAGCCACAGTGGCTTATGGGTATGGGATACGGGTCACTTTTATGCAGCTGTTGCGAGCGTACGAGGCTTTTAACAATGACGGAGATGTCTACACTCCTCGCTTGGGCTCCTTTTTGTCCAATGAGAATGAGAAAAAAATGCCCCTCCCCTCTCCCAAAAGAAAGAGAATTATCTCTTTGAAGACTGCGACTACAATGAACAAAATTTTACAAAAAGTTGTCAAAAAAGGGACGGGTACCATAGCGCAGATTGACGGTTTGCAAATAGGAGGGAAAACTGGAACGGCTCATATGGTGCGTAAAGGGCGATATGTCCATATCTATAATAGCTCTTTTTTTGGTTTTGCCAACGATGATAGACACCGCTATACCATAGGCGTAACGGTAATAGATCCTAAAAGACTCCATTTTGCTTCTCAGACAGCCGTTCCCGTTTTTCGAGATGTAGTGCTAGAGCTGGTCAATGAGGGCTATTTGGTGCCGCAGCGCAACTAAGTACTGCTTTTTCTTCGGTATTTCATAACTCAAAGCTAACGCTCGAGGCTTTGGAGCGATTTTTGGTAAAATATGAATATTTCATAATTATAAGGTTTACGATGGATATTAGAAAAGCGTTTTTGGACTATTTTGCTACAAAAAATCATAAAATTTATCCCAGTGCGCCGCTAGTGCCAGAAGATCCTACGCTTCTTTTTACCAATGCGGGCATGGTGCCCTTTAAAAAGATATTTACCGGAGAGCTACCAGCACCAAATCCTCCAAGAGCCACAAGCTGCCAGACCTGTATCCGAGCGGGCGGCAAACATAACGACTTAGAAAACGTGGGCTATACCGCTAGGCACCACACCTTTTTCGAGATGCTTGGCAATTTCAGCTTTGGCGACTACTTCAAAGAAGAGGCGATTGAGTATGCTTGGGAGTTTGTGACCAAGGTGCTAGAGCTGCCAAAAGATAGGCTTTGGGTGACGGTACACGAGAGCGACGATGAAGCCGAGAAGATTTGGCGAAAACATGTAAGCCCCGAGCGTATCAAACGATTTGGGGATAAGGATAACTTTTGGCAAATGGGCGATACGGGGCCTTGCGGTCCGTGCAGCGAAATCTTTTACGATCAGGGTGAAGAGCATTTTAGGGGTCCAGAAGATTATTTAGGAGGCGAGGGCGATAGGTTTTTAGAGATTTGGAATCTGGTTTTTATGCAGTATGAGCGAAATGAAGCCGGAGAGCTGTTGCCACTGCCAAAGCCCAGTATCGATACGGGGATGGGACTAGAGCGTATCACCGCCATCAAAGAGGGGGTGTCGAGCAACTACGATAGCTCTTTGTTCATGCCTCTTATCCAAGCCATATCTGATTTGGCCAAAAAAGAGTACAAGTATGAGGAGGGAGCCAGTTTTCGCGTCATCGCCGATCATATTCGAGCTGTAAGTTTTTTGCTTGCTCAAGGGGTAATGTTTAGCAACGAAGGGCGCGGATATGTATTGCGTAGAATTCTTCGCAGAGGAGTGCGGCACGGCTATCTTTTGGGCCTTAAAGAGCCTTTTATGTATCGCTTGGCTGATGAGGTGGCCAAACTGATGGGCGGACACTACGAATATTTGAATGAAAAGCTGCCTGTTATCAAAGAGCAGATCAAAGCTGAGGAGGAGCGTTTTTACCAAACCATTGAGGCTGGGATGCGGCTTTTTGAGGAGGAGCTGGCTAAAACGAGCGAAGTCTTTAGCGGCGAGGTGGCATTTAAACTCTACGATACCTATGGATTTCCGCTGGATTTGACAGAGGATATGCTGCGTGAGAAGGGACTTGGGCTCGACAAAGAGACTTTCGAAAAACGGATGCAAGAGCAGCGCCAAAGGGCCAAAGCGGCTTGGAGGGGAAGCGGCGACAAAGCGCTGAGCGGAGATTTCAAAGAGCTTGTAGGGCTTAAAAACGAGTTTGTGGGCTATGAAAAGCTTAAAAGCGGTACGATCGTGCTAGCGATTTTGGATGAAAATTTCAAGAAAACCGAGCGTCTAGAGCCTGGACAAAAGGGGTGGGTACTACTCGAAGAGACTCCCTTTTACGCCCAAAGCGGCGGTCAAGTGGGAGATCGAGGGGAGCTACGAGAGTATGAGGGGCCGCAAGTGGCCAAAGTGCTTGATACCCAAAAATTTTTTGATCTCAATCTGAGTCTGGTAGAAGCCGTGCGACCGCTGGCAGTGGACGAGGCGGTCGAAGCGATCGTGGATAAATCCCGTAGAGAGATAGCCAAGCACCACTCCGCCACCCATATCCTCCACTCCGCCCTTCGCAAAATCTTGGGTGAGCATGTCACCCAGCAAGGCAGCCTTGTGGAAGCTAATAGACTGCGCTTTGACTTTTCCCATCCAAAACCGCTGAGCTCCCAAGAGATCCAAAGGATTGAGGATTTTGTCAACGAGGTGATCGCCCAAGGGATCGAGGGCAAAGTAGAGGAGATGCCCATCGAAAAAGCGAAGCAAAAAGGGGCGATGGCTCTGTTTGGCGAAAAGTATGGCGATGTGGTGCGAGTGGTTGAGTTTGGTGATGTGAGCGTGGAGCTGTGTGGCGGGACCCACGTGCGAAACACTGCAGAGATCGGCAGCTTTTTCATCACCAAAGAATCGGGCGTGAGCAGCGGTGTGCGCCGTATCGAGGCGGTGTGCGGGATGAGTGCGGTGCATTTGGCCAAATCGTGGCGAGAGGATCTGGCCAAAGCACAAGATGAGCTCAAAAACAAAGATATCCTCCAAGGCATCAATAAGCTCAAAAACGAGATTAAAGAGCTCAAGATTGAACTCAAAAATGCGATGAAGTCATCCAAAAAAGAGCTCTCTGGCCAAAAAATAGGCGATCTTTTGGTCATAATCGAAGAGGTCAAAGGGGGCGATATCAAGCAGCTTATCGATGATCTCAAAAACGCCCATGACAAAGTGGCGGTGATGCTCTTTCAACCAAAAGGGGAAAAAGTTCTTATCGCCGCTGGCGTCAAAGGAAGCGGGATAAAGGCTGGCGATTGGGTCAAAGCCGTCGCTCCGATCGTAGGCGGCGGTGGCGGCGGTCGAGCCGATTTTGCTCAAGCTGGGGGCAAAGAGCCCAAAAAGATCGGCAAAGCCAAAGAAGTGGCTTTGGAATGGATAACAAAGCGGGTTAGGGAGAGCAGATGAGCGGGCTTATATATATTATCTTCTTCCATATCTTGGGTGCGGTGATTTGGATAGGTGGAATGATTGCCGTACGATTTGCGGTACATCCGGCTTTGCAGCATATCGATGAGGATATGACGCGGCTTGCAAGAACTCTAGAGATTACGGGACGGCTTTTTGGGCTAGTTTTACCTTTTATTGTGATTTTGATAGCTTCTGGATTGTACTTGGCTCATACTTTTGGTTTCTCGGGCCATACGAAGCTGAGCAAGATAGTCCATCTCAAAGAGGCTATTTGGCTGGTAATGACCCTCAATTATGCCGCTATGGTATATCTACGCTTCAAAGCCCAAAGCTACTATCTGGCTAGTAACTTTTTAATGGCAAAAAAGTTTTTATCGCCAATTGCTAAGTATATGTTGCCACTCAATATCTTTTTGGGCATGCTTGCTATCTATTTTGGATTGGTGCTAAGAGGATTTTGAAAGGATACTTATGAAATCACTAGGAAAACATCTACTGGCCGAGTATTATCGATGTGACGAAAATGCCATCAACGACGTACAAAAAGTTGAGGAAGCTTTGATAAGAGCCGCCGAGATTGCCGGAGCTACGGTGATTGGCAAATCATTTCATCGTTTTGAGCCGTATGGAGTGAGTGGGGTGGTGGTGATTAGTGAAAGCCATCTGACGATCCACACATGGCCTGAGTACGGCTTTGCGGCGGTGGATGTCTTTACCTGCGGTGATCATGTGGATCCTATGAGGGCGCACGAATATCTCAAAGAGGTCTTTGGTACTCAAAACGCTACGGTGGAGACTATTTTGCGAGGCGTGCTCAACATTCCGGATCTGCGCCACAAACCGGGTGGCAGCTGTGTGAGTGGAAATTGCGCAGACAAAAGAATCGGATGATTCGGCTAGCAAGCGGCAGCGAGACGAGGGCTAAACTGCTCCAAAAAGCCGGCATAAAATTCATTCAAAGTCCGGTGGAGTTTGACGAAGAGGCGCTTTTGAAATGCTACACTGATCCCAAGGAGTTTGTCTGTGCCGCAGCTAGGGGCAAGCTTGAAGAGGCTGTACGGCGTTATGGTTTGGATATCCCCATCGTCTCAGCCGATACGGTCGTAGTAGCCAATGGCCAGATCCTACGAAAAGCCAAAGATGAAAAAGAGGCCAAAGAGATCCTCCAAAAGCAAAGCGGCAATCGTGTGGATATCATCACTTGTATGATCTACAAGGATAAAACCAAAACCATCGAAGATCTAGATACCACCAGCTACTACTTTGCCCCTTTTGATCCCAAGGATCTGGAAAAATATCTCAAAAGCGGCGAGTGGCGAGGCAAAGCGGGCGCTTGTATGGTAGAGGGTTTTTGCAAAAAATATATCCAAAGAGTGCAAGGTCGAGAATCCACGGCCATGGGGTTGCAGGTAGAGAGGTTAGAAGAGATTGCAAAAGATATTTGAAGGAAACAGAGGCGAGATATTTCTTATTGACTACCACGGACAAAAGGCGGTGCTAAAACGCCAAAAAAGGGATAAGCCCAATACTATCCGTAACGAAATAGAGATTTTGCATTATCTTCAGCCTACTCGTATCGTTCCAAGAGTTTTTGAGTATGGAAATGATTTTATTGTGATGGAGTATCTGCAAGGAATCTCTTTAAAAGAGGCGATCAAAAAGGAGAAAAAGAGGACTTTGAAAGAGGCTTTACGACTTTGCTCTATTTTGGATAGAGCAGGGGTATGGCATAAAGAGCTTGGCAGGTACTACCACTTTATCTTCATCCCCGAGCCGAAAATCATAGATTTTGAGCGGGCGCGATTTACTCATAAACCGCGAAACGTGCTCCAATTTGTAGGATTTTATATGCGAGATTTGGATACCAAAAGAGCAATAGAGCTCTATAAAAGGGATAAAAGAGCTGGATTATTGGCTTTAGAGGAGCTGTTGGATGTATGAAAAGGAGCTAGAGGCCCTAAGGCGCTTTGGCCGTTTTCGAAAGCGTCAGCTTTTTGACGAGAATCTCAAAGATTTCGCATCCAATGACTATTTGGGTCTCGCTCATAAAAAAGAGCTTCTTGTGAGAGCTTGTGAGCGGGTGATGACTTATCCCGCCAACGCCGCCAAAGCCTCCCAGCTCATCAACGGCTATACCCCAATCCATCAAGAGTTAGAAACTAAACTGTGCCAGCTTAATGGTTTTGAGGCCGCCATTACCATTGGGAGTGGATTTTTGGCCAATCTTGCACTCATTGAAGCGTTGGTGCGTAAAGGTGATCGACTCTTTTTGGATGAGGAGTTTCATGCCAGCGGGATGTTGGCTGCGAGGCTTGTAGAAGATGTGGAGATTTTTGCCCACAACGATCCAGAAGATCTCAAAAAACGCCTGAAAAAAGGGGGCTTCAAGCGAGCCATTGTGGCGGTGGAGGGGATCTACTCCATGAGCGGCGATCTGCTCGATCCTACTATTTTCAAAGTGGCTAGGGAGCATGAGGCGCTTTTGATCGTAGACGAGGCGCATAGCGGCGGCGTGATAGGGGAAAATCTGCTGGGAGTCTTCGATCTTTTTGGCATAGAGCCAAACGAACTCCATATCAAAATGGGGACTTTGGGTAAAGCTTATGGGAGCTATGGGGCCTATATCCTAGCCAGCCAAGAGATCGTCTCTTTTTTGGAGAACAGGGCCAAAAGTATCATCTACACCACCGCTTTGTCATTGATGGATGTGGCTTTGGCCAAAGAGGGGATTGAGGAGGTGGAGAAAAATGTGGAGCGCTACAAACAAGAGATCGCCAAACGGCAACAAATCGCTGCAGGTTTTGGCTATCAAACTCCAGGGCTTATCGTCGATATTCCGGCCAAAGATGTGCTCAAAAGGCAGGCTGAGCTGATGGAGCAAGGCTTCTTGGTTGGAGCCATCCGTCCACCTACCGTCAAAGAGCCGATGCTGCGTATCATCGCCCGTCTTGGCCAAACTTCCCAAGAGCTGGGAGAGCTTTTGGAGCTAATATGAGTTTTATTTGTAAGCGTTTGCGGATATATGAGCCAAATCGGGTGATCGTGGATATCGCTTTCGAGATTCGCCACTCCTTGGCACTTATTGGCAAGAGTGGCAGCGGTAAGAGCTTGACACTTAAAGCCTTGCTCGATCTTTTACCATCCAATCTGTCCAAAGAGCTGGAGTATGAGTGGGAGTATCCGCTGCTTCGTGGGCGCACCCTCTCACTTGTGCCCCAAAATCCTTTTACCTCCCTTAGTCCCTTGACCAAGATCAAAGATCAATTCTTCGCTCCACTGGACAGGGCCGCCAGGATTTTGGAGATGGTGGGATTGGATGGGAGCTTTTTGGAGAGATTTCCCCCCCAGCTTAGCGGCGGACAGATACAGCGGGTGGTGATCGCCATGGCGCTCGCCTCCGATCCGAAGCTGTTGCTCCTAGATGAACCTACCACGGCCTTGGATCCCGACACCAAAGAGATGGTACTGCGCCTTTTTGCTACGCTTCAAGAAGAGCTTGGATTTTTGATACTTTTTGTTACCCACGATGTGGCCAGTGCGGCCAAGCTTTGTCATGAGGCTGCCGTAATTCAAAAGGGTCATATTGTGGAGAGTGGCACAATGCAAGAGGTGCTTATGTGCCCCAAACATCCTTATACCAAACTTTTGATAGAGTCCAATTTTGCCAATAGAGAGTTTAGACAATGAAGAGGATTATAAAAGTTTTTTTTGGATCTGTTTTTGTAATTCTTGTAGGGCTGATCGCCTATGGGGTCTTTTACTTGGCCACTTTGTACACCAAAGTAGAGCCAAAGGTGGAGAAGATAGTGCACTATCATCCCAAACTCACCACCAAAATCTACGACCGCAACGGCCGACTTATAGCCAAACTTTTTGATAAGGAAAATAGAGAGTACGTATCCTACGATCAAATTCCTGCTCAGATGATAGAAGCGCTGCTGGCTATTGAGGATACAAAATTTTTTGAGCATTTTGGAGTCAATCCAGACGCTATATTCCGAGCTTTTTTAAAAGATATCAAAGCGAGAAAATTTGTGGAGGGAGCGAGCACCATTACCCAACAGCTGGTTAAAAATATGGTACTCACCCGTCAAAAAAAGCTTCAAAGAAAACTCCAAGAGATTTTGATCGCTTTGCTTGTGGAGAGGAAACTCTCCAAAGAGGAGATTTTGGAGCGCTATTTTAATCAGATCTACTTTGGTCACGGCTACTATGGCGTTAAAACGGCGGCTGAGGGCTATTTTCACAAACCTCTTTCACAGCTGAGTCTCAAGCAGATAGCCCTTTTGGTGGGACTGCCAAGAGCTCCGAGCTTTTATGATCCCACACGACATTATGAACAGGCCATACAGCGAGCCGATAGGGTGATAAGCAGGATGCATGAGCTTGGCTGGATAGACGATGAGACCTTTACCAAAGCGATCGCCGAGCGGCCAAAGGTGTATGACGAGAGCTTGAGTCAAAATAGAGCCCCGTATATCGTAGATGAGGTATTTCGCCGTTTTAGCAAGAGATTGCCAGATATCAAGAGCAAAGGGTATGATATTTATACCACTATCGATTTAGCGTATCAAAAGATTGCCAAAGAGGAGTTGGCCAAAGGGTATAAGGCGATCGTGAAACGGGGAAAGGAGTACAACTACTCTAAGCTCAATGGCGCGATTGTACTGCTCAAACCCTCTAGCGGTGAGATTTTGGCGATGGTGGGGGGCGTTGAGTACAAAAAAAGCCCTTTTAATAGGGTAACCCAAGCCAGACGTCAGCCAGGAAGCGCATTTAAGCCCTTTATCTATCAAGTGGCGCTGAATATGGGCTACTCTCAAATAAGCAAGATTCCAGATGTGGCTAGAACTTACGAGTTTAAGGAGAAAAACGGCGTTAAAGTTTGGCAGCCCAAAAATTATGAGAAAAATTTCGAGGGGGAGATCACGCTTAAAGAGGCCTTGGTGCATTCAAGAAACCTTGCCACCATCAACCTTGTTGAGGAGATAGGGCTCTCTAGGCTCTATGAAAAGTTGCAAGAGTTTGGGTTTACCCACCTCCCTCCTGATCTCTCTTTGGCCCTTGGAAGTGTGACTATCTCTCCTTTGGACCTAGCGGGCTACTATACTCTCTTTTCCAATTACGGCACGAGAATGGAGCCAATACTGGTATCTCAAATACTAGATAGCCACAAATCTCCCATCTATACGGCCTCTATCAAAGAGCATCCTTTGGTCGAGCCAAAACAGAGCTTTTTAATGATCGATATTTTGCGGGATGTGGTTAAAAGAGGGACAGGACGGGCTGCAAGGGTTAAAGGTGTGGAAGTAGCTGGTAAAACGGGTACTACAAATCGTTATGTGGACGCTTGGTTTTGCGGATTTACGCCCGATATCGAAGTGATAAGCTGGTTTGGTCAAGACGACAATACGCCTTTGAAAAAAGGAGAGGCCGGCGGACGTGCCGCCGCACCGGTGGTAGGAGCTGTGATCAAGCGTATTTACGCTTTGCATCCTGAGCTTAGACGAACCTTTGAGGTGCCCAATGGGGTCCAACAGATGATAGTAGGAGGGCAAAAGATCTATTTTACCGATATTTCCAAGCCCTCGCTTAAAGATTTGCAACCCAAAAAGGTCAAAGAGGAGCTTTTATTTTAGCCGTCACCGCCGAAACTTTTGCCATTGATGGCGAGCAAAGGCGGTATTAAGCAGAGTTGGAACGACCCGAATTGATGCTTGTGGCGGGGTGGTTCATATAACTAAGCGAGCAGTAAAAGAGCTGTTGGATCATCTCTTGAGCCAGTGTTTTGGTGGTGATAACAAGACTTTGAATCTTTAAATCCTCTAGTACCTTAGCTTCTTTCTCATCCCGTACCCGTGCTACGATATGGGCTTGGGGAGCTAGATCGAGTACCGACTGGGTCACAAGGCGTATCTTTTCGAGATTGTGGAAAGTAATCACTACGGCACAGGCGTTTTTGATATCGAGGCTCTCTAGCACCGCTCTTTGGGCGGCATTGCCAAAAAAGACAGGTTCTTCATTGGCCAAAGCCTCTTCGTAGAGTTTAAGATCATGTTCTATTACCACATACTCAAATCCTCGTGCTCTTAGATCTTTGGCCAAATCTCGTCCCAACGGCCCATATCCACAAAGGATAATATGATTTTTAAAACCTGAAGATTCGATTTTGAGCTCTCGTACCGGTTCTTTGAAAAGTTTATCCGCCAACGATTTGAGGTTTTTAAGTATAAAAGGTGTGAGTATCATAGAAAAAATCACCACAGAGGAGAGGATTTGTACGCTTTGCTCGTCTAGGAGACGATTGCCAAGGGCGAGCACAAAAAGGGCTAGGGCGAATTCACCTACTTGCGAGAGGGCCAAAGCTGTTTTAAAAGCTGTACGCTTTTGCTCACGGAAGAATATTAAAACAGCATAAAGAATAGTAGCTTTAAGAAGCATCACTCCAATCATAAGAAATAAAATAACGCCGATATGCTCAAATACAAAACCAATATCGATCCTGTTGCCAACGGCAAAAAAGAAGAGTCCAAGTAAAAGGTCTCGAAAGGGAGCTAGATCCGCCTCTATCTGATATTTGTAATGAGATTCTGCCAAAAGCATCCCGGCAAAAAATGCTCCTAGGGAGTAAGAAAAACCAAAAAAGTGGGAAATTGCAGAGCTTAGTAGTATCACAAAAAAGACTGCGAGCAAAAATATCTCTTGACTCTGACTCAAAATGGCGTAGCGTAAAAATCTGTCGATCACAAAATGTCCTAAAAGTAGTAAAAGAGCAAAAAACAATATCATATTTAAAAAAGTTTGAAGCAAAAGGGAGGTAACGGGTACCTCTTTGGTAAAAATATCGATCATAAGCAAAAGGGGAATGACAGCAATATCTTGAAAAAGAAGTATCCCCAAAGCTTTCCGTCCGTAAGAGGCGTGGATATCTCCTGATTCGTTGAGGATTTTTAATACGATAGCAGTAGATGAGAGGGCCAGAGCGAAGCCTACGACAATGGCCGATTTGGGCTCAAAACCAAACAAAAATATCGCCCCTATGGCAAAAAGCCCTCCTGTTAGGAGTACTTGGAGCGAACCGTAGACAAAGACCTCTTTTTTCATTATCTGCAATTCGCGAAAACTAAACTCCAAACCAATAGTAAACATCAACAAAACGATGCCAAATTCAGAAAGATGATCCAAAATTTCGGTATTGTCCGCATTGATGTGCAAAAAATGGGCGACGATAGCACCGGTGAAAATGTACCCAATAGCGGTAGGCATAGCTATCTTTTTAAGAGCGATATTTAAAAGAGAGGCGACGAATATGGCAAACAAGAAGATGGCGATCTGCTCCATGGGACCCTTTTTTTTTGCAATTATACCATTTTTAAGAAATTTTGATTATAATTGATCCAAAAGGAGGTATACAATGGATTGGCAAGATCTGCTTGTTTTAGGAGCGAAGTATATCCAAGGTAACGATGACGAGAATACGAGCGGACTGGATCTAGGCGATATTGTCGGCGCTTTGCAAAGCGTACTGGCAGATGAAGATGGCAAAATCGATATCCAAGGGCTCGTATCCAAGGTGCAAGACTCAGGTCTGCTTGAGGTAGTGAGCAGCTGGATCGCAGAAGGGGAGAATAAACCCATCGAACCTGATCAGGTAACACAAGTGGTCGATCCTGAGAAAGTCCAGGCATTAGCTCAGCAGTTAGGTATTCCAGAAGAGAGCGCAAAAAAAGCGTTAGCCGACGCTTTGCCTGCAGTGGTGGACAAGGCTACGAGTGAAGAACCATCACTGGCTGAGCAGCTCTTTGAGCAGATTGGTGGCGTAGAAGGGGCCTTGAATTTGCTCAAGAAATTTCTTTAATTTTTCTTAAAGGAGGAAAACAATGTTTGAGTTTATCAAAGATATTGGTGCTAAAATCTTCTCAAGCGACGACGAGAAAGCTTCCGAGGAGCTCCAATCATACATCCAAGAGGACAATCCGGGCATAGAAAACGTAGAAGTCCAGATGGATCAAGATGGAAACGTATCTTTAAAGGGTGAGGCAAAAGATCAAGCGGCTTTGGAAAAGGCGGCGTTGATGGCCGGAAATGTGGAGGGCGTAAGTAAAGTGGACGTAAGTGAAGTTAATGTACAAGAGCCCGCGCAGCAAAAAATAGAGATCTATGAAATTCAAAAGGGCGATACCCTTTGGGCAATAGCCGAAAAATTTTATGGAGACGGCAATAAATACAAAAAGATCTTTGAGGATAACAAAGAGGTGATCAAGGATCCAGATAAAATCTATCCGGGACAAAAGATTAGAATCGTCTTGGAAGAGGATCAAGAGGAACAAAAGCAAGAGGAAGCCTAGGAGGCTCATTGTATTTTCGGGCAAGTGCTAAATATGTGGGGGCGACAAGCTCCCCTTTACCCTACAAGAGACTCTGTATACTTTTGACATACTCTCCACACCTAAAGGTGGGGATTCTGGCTTTAAGCGGGGATGCCTGCAATTGTAGGTCTTACTTCCCCTATGCTAAAAGTCGATACCCCGACTCTCGATTTTGATTATAGCAAAAGAGTTTCAAGGGGATCAATCCCCTCTCAACTCTTTTGTCGCCTTATATTCCCATTGATACATCAAGGGGCTTTACGGCGAAATTTGGTAAAAAATAGAAAGTATGCCAAAAATGTAAAAAAAGAGGTTGTCCAAAGTGCGGCGGGAGATTGGAGTCTTCGATGGAGTGGGCCGCAAAAACAAGATGTTTTAAAAGATGGAGAGTCCCGTCTTTTTGGTAAAGAGCTCTAAAGCCAAAGTTCCTGCGTAGGAGTTGCCATATTTGTTTAGTGCCGGGGACCAGACGCAAATACCCATTTTACCGGGCACTACCGCTACAATACCGCCACCCACACCGCTTTTACCGGGTAATCCCACATGAAAAGCGAACTCTCCGCTAGCATCATAATGGCCGCAAGTGAGCATCACGGCATTGATTCTTTTTGCCTGGGTGGGTGTGACAAACTCCTTGTCGCTTAGGGGATCGGTGCCTTTGTTGGCCAAAAAAAGCATGGAGCGAGCCAGCTCTTTGGTACTCATCTCTAAGGCGCAGTGTTTGAAATAGGTCTCTACCACGCTGGTTGGATTGTTGTCTAGATTGCCAAAACTTTTGATCAGATCGGCCAAGGCTCTGTTGCGATAGCCATGCTCCATCTCCGATTTGGCTACATAAGGGTTGAGATTGATGTCTGGTGTTTGGGAGATGTCTCGGATGAAGCCAAGAATGTTTTCTAGGGTGATGAATTCGTCCTTGTAATGACTAATAAGCGAATCGGTCACGACGATGGCTCCGGCGTTGATGAAAGGATTTCTCGGTTTGCCATGTTCATACTCAAGCTGCACCAAGCTATTAAAAGGGGAGCCGCTAGGCTCCACACCCACCCGCTTGTAGAGCTCTTTTGAGTACATTTTCAAAGCCATTGTGAAAGTGAAGACTTTGGAGATGCTTTGGATGGAAAATCTCTTTTGTTCTTCACCCACACCATAGCTTTGGCCATCGAGGGTCATCAGGCTCATCGCAAACTGATTAGGATCGACTTTGGCAAGCTCTGGAATATAGTCGGCTACTTTGCCCTTGCCGATGTGGGGTTTGACCTCTTCGTAGATCTCTTCGAGGATTTTTTGGTAGTCTAGGGTTTCAAAGGGCTTGGAGCCCTTTGAATTAGCAGCTGTAGTAGAGTTTGAATTCATATGGATGGGGTCGTCCCTCTACTGGATTGACTTCTACTTCATATTTCCAATCGATATACTCTTTGATGAAATCTTCGCTCATTACGCCGCCGGCAGTGAGGAAATCGTGATCTTTTTTGAGTGCTTCAAGAGCCTCTCGAAGGGTTGCTGGCATAGTTTTGATCCCTTGGTCACGAAGCTCTTCGAGAGTGTACTCAAACAAATCCTCATCTCTTGGCTCACCTGGATCGATCTGGTTTTTGATACCATCAAGACCTGCCATGAGAATTGCCGTAAAGGCTAGGTATGGACAGCTGGAGCTATCGGGGCTTCTGAACTCCACTCGCACGCTCTTCTCGCCTGCGCCGTAAGGGATTCTAAAACAAGCACTTCTGTTTCTAGCGCTGTACGCCAATACCGATGGAGCCTCGAAACCGGGCATAAGTCGCTTATAAGAGTTTGTGGAGGGGTTGGTAAATGCCGCTACCGCTCCGGCGTGGGCGATGATACCGCCGATAAACCACTTGGCGATTTCGCTAAGATTACCATATTCTCCGGCTTTATAGAAGAGGTTTTTGCCATCTTTCCAGATGGAACAGTGTACGTGCATTCCGTTGCCGTTGTCGCCATACAGAGGTTTTGGCATAAAAGTGGCGGTTTTGCCGTTGATGTGGGCGACATTTTTGACTACATACTTGTACTTTTGCACATTGTCCGCCGCACCGATGATATCGCTAAATTTTACCCCGATTTCGGCTTGTCCCGCAGTTCCTACCTCGTGGTGCACTACGAAAGTCTCGATACCCACCTCTTCAAGGACTGTGACCATCTCGGCTCTAATATCCATCTGGCTGTCTACCGGAGGTACTGGAAAGTATCCTTCTTTGTATGCAGGTCTATGCCC
>JALWCE010000144.1 GCA_027036935.1 Nitratiruptor sp.
ACCAATTTTCCCTCTTCAAGGGCTCCAAGCACCGGACGCAAAGAGGTACCGTAGTAGTATCCGTGCACATTGGCCCACTCCAAAAACATTCCCTCTTGAATCTCTTTTTCAAACTCCTCTTTGGTAACAAAATAGTAATCTATACCCTCTCTCTCCATAGATCGCTTGGGGCGTGTAGTAGTTGAGATGCTAAAGTAGACATCTTTTTCATTTTCTAAAATAGTCTGTATAAGCGTACTTTTACCAGCTCCGCTGGGTCCAGAGATAATGAGGAGCGAACCTTTTTTAAACATCTTTTTTATCCGGAAAAGATATTTTAATCGTAATATCGAGCCGCATGCCATCGAGCAACTCTTTTAAAGAGACTACCGAGAGATTTTGAACACTTTGCGTAACCCTTTCTAAAGCCTCGGTAGGCGTGTGCACCTGTTTTACTTCCCTCTTTGGCGATGCCTCTTGTTCTAAACCCTCATCCAAAGAGAGCTCTTTGAGCTTTTCTTCTTTTTGTTCTGGCACAACTGGAGTAGAACTAGAACTCTCTTCATCAAAAGTAGAGACCTCTTTCTCCTCCAATAATTTACTCACTTCGCTTAACTCCCCTTCATCCAATACGCCGCTTTTTTCCAAATTTTCCGTCACAAAAGGGGATTCTTCGGGCTCTTCTTCTATTTGAACGATACTCTCTTGGGGTTGAGTTGGGCTTGGGGGAAGAGAAGGGGCAGACTCCTCTACAAGCATATCAAAAGGCGAAGACTCCTCTTTTTCCTCCTCCTTAAAAAGGGGGACCTTTTCTTTTTGCGATTCGATATCGGTTTTAATTTTACGAAGTATTTCAATCAAATCGGTAGGCAAGAAAGGCTTTGAGAGCAAAAAGTCAAATTCTGATGTATTGATATTTTTAGAATTTGTCACAAGGCCAAGTTGATAATATTTTAGATTTTGCTTGATAACATTTAAAAAATTCTCATCATACATCTCATCGTCTATGACCACTACATCATAATTCCCTGAGGGAAGATGATAGACATCGTCACACTCTTCTATTTCAAAACCGGCTTTAGGAACGCTCATCATCATCATACGAGAGACCACCGGATTTTTGTTGATCAAGAGCAGTTTCATACTGCCGCCTCCTACTTTTTAGTGTATTTTAATATCTTTTTGCTTTAATTACTCTATTACTCTATTACAACTACAAGGCCTAAAAATGATAAAAAAGATACTTATATTATCGCTTCTAATCCCTTTTTTATTAGCTTCGCAGCTTTACTTTATGCCTTTTGAAGCCCATCAAGCCAAAAAGGAGCTTTTAGACTGGATAGATCACGCCCATAGCCGTATCGATATAGCGATGTATACTCTGACCAACAAAACTATCGCCAAACATCTCAAAAACGCCGCCAGGCGAGGCGTGCATATTCGCATCGTCTTCGATTACGATCAAATAAAAAGCCGTTACTCCAAACTGCGATACTTAGCCAAATACAAAAATATCGATATCTTTACGCTGCGAGGTAAATATGCAAAGAGAGGGGAATATTATGGAAAAATGCATATTAAGATGGCAATTTTTGATAACAAAAAATTGACTTTTGGCTCAGCCAACTGGACCAATGCCGCATTTTCAAAAAATTATGAAGTAATCTACTTCACAAAAGATTTTAGTTTGGCCAAAAAGGCCAAAAGAGGATTTGAGCGTCTCATTAGACTAGCTCACCACTACTAAACTATTTGCGCAGCTCTTTGATTCGCGCGGCTTTTCCTTTTCTCTCTCTTAGATAATAGAGTTTTGCCCGTCGTACGCGGCCTCGTCTTAAGACTTTAATGTCTTTGATGCTATCACTATAAAGAGGGAAAATACGCTCTACACCCACATTATTTGCGCCGATCTTTCGTACGGTAAAGGTCTTACCCGTCCCTTCGCCTTTGATAGCGATACAAACCCCTTCAAAATTTTGGATTCGTGTCTTTTCGCCCTCTTTGATCTCTACGGCCACTCTGAGCGTATCGCCAGCTTTAAACTCAGGGATATTTTTCGCCTCTACCTGAGCTTTTTCAAAATGCTCGATATATCTATTTCTCATCTTTTATCCTTTTATCGGGTCTATGGAATCTCGTCTTCATCCGCGCCATCTCATATTTTAAGGCGCTAATTTTACTATGATTACCCTTTAAAAACTCTAAAACTATAGGGGTACCTCGGAAAATATCTGGCTTGGTAAATGCCGGAGCCTCTAAAAGCTCATTCTCAAAACTCTCCTCTACCAGCGACTCCTCATTTCCAAGGACTCCGGGTACATTGCGCAATATCGCGTCACTCATAGCCAAAGCGGCAAGTTCTCCACCGGTAAGTACAAAATCCCCAAGACTAAGCACCTCATCAGCATAAAGTTCGATCAACCGCTCGTCAAATCCCTCATAACGACCGCTCACAAAAATCAGATGCTCTTTGCGGGCCAATCTTTTTGCATCCTTTTGATTAAAAGGCTTGCCTACGGGTGTGGTAAAAATTACCCGGCTCTTTTTAGTTCTGATCGCTTCTAAAGCATCGGCAATAGGCTGGGGAGTGAGTAGCATTCCAGCTCCCCCTCCTACCTTTGGCTTATCCACCTTATTATGACGATCTTGGCTAAAGGAGCGAAAATCGATAAACTCTATCTCAAAAAGTCCTTTTTCTTTGGCTCTTTTAAGAATCGAGTCTTGGAAATAGCACTCCATCAAATTGGGGAAAAGGGTGAGGTAGGAGATTTTCACGAGGCCTCCAAGATATCCTTGGCTCCTTGGACCTCTATGCGTTTGTTGGCAGTATCCACCTCTTTGACGAAGGGATCTTGAAAAGGCAGCAAAAAGCTTTTAGGCATGCCTTTTTGTACCAATGCCTCATCGGTTGCGATATCGAGGTAGTCACTGCTTGGAAGTCTTTGGATATCCCGCACTCTTCCGAGTCGCTCACCCTCCTCATACAGATCGCTTCCTATGATATCGAACCAAAAATACTCCCCATCTTTAAGCTTTATCTCCTGTTTGGTACGCTCTTCGTCGCTATACAAGTAGGCATTGGTATAGCGTTTGGCCTCTTCGGGAGAATTGATGCCTTCAAATTTTACAACCCCTCGTTTAGGATTATACGACTCTATGCGCAGCTCGCCCCTATCGGTTTGAAAGAGTGCCCCTTTTTTAAATTGCTCGGGAAAATCAGTCAATTCATGGAACCTCATCTCCCCTTTTAAACCCACACTTCGGCCAAGTCGAGCGACGCTGAGTCTTTTCATCCTATTCCTTGGTTTGGACATTAACTTTATAACTGACTCTGTCTTTAGCTTTACATCCAGAGATCACTGTCTTGATCGCTCCAATCATTTTGCCCTCTTTGCCAATAATCTTACCCACATCGCTTCGATGTGCATAGATAGTGATCTCGCTAAAAGTATCATTGATAGCTCGTCGCACCACTTCGATATCTTCGGGATGATTTGCCAAAAGCTTTACATACTCCCGAACAAATTCCTCTACCATCTTAGCGACCGCTAATTTTTTGTACCCGCTTGCTCATCTTCGCTCCGGTCGAGAGCCAGTAGTTGAGCCGCTCTTCATCGATTTTGACAGTAGCCGGATCGGTTAGAGGATTATAGTACCCAATACTCTCAATCCATCCGCTGTCTCGTCTTTTTCTGCTATCTGTTACCACGATTCGATAAAAAGGCTTCTTTTTTCGTCCATATCGTGCAAGTCTGATTACTGTCATCTATTCTTCTCCTTTTCAAAGTTGATATTTTGACCACTTCACACTTTGATGTAAAGTGGGCAAAACATCAGCGAATGGGCGGCATTCCCTGTCCGCCCATCTGCTTCATCAGGTTTTGGATATCTTGCATACCCTTTTTACCAGCAAATTTTTTGGCAAATTTAGCCGCATTGTTGAACTGCTTAAGGATTTTATTGACCTCTTGGGGAGAAAGCCCCGCTCCTTTAGCGATACGTCGCTTTCTCGAGCTATTTTTTAAGATCAGATCAGGATCTTTACGTTCTTTTGGCGTCATTGAGTTAATCATCGCTTTGATCTTTTTGATCTCTTTAGAATTTTCTAGATCAAGATCTTTCATCGCTTTGGCCATGTTGCCCATACCGGGAATCATAGAGATGAGGCTTTTGAGGCTCCCCATCTTTTTGATGGATTCGAGCTGCTCCAAAAAATCTTCAAAATTAAATTTACCTTTAGCGATCTTTTTGCTAATCTTTTTGGCCTGTTTCTCATCGATCACCGCCGCCGTCTTCTCGGCCAAAGATTCGATATCCCCAGCCCCCATCAGCCTATTAGTGATACGCTCAGGGATAAAGACCTCCAAGTCCGGCATCTTCTCGCCAGTCCCGATAAACCGCAAAGGCACACCAATTTGATGGGCTAGACTCAAAGCCACGCCCCCTTTGCTATCTCCGTCAAACTTAGTAAGAATCACCCCGGTGATACCCACCTCTTCGTTAAACTTGGCCGCGCTTCGCACCGCGTCTTGACCGGTCAATGAGTCCGCCACATAAAAAACTTCGTCGGGACCCACCGCCTCTTTGATGCTCTTTAACTCCTCCATCAAAGCCTCATCGATAGCCAGCCGCCCAGCGGTATCGATAATCACTACATCATAGAGTTTCTCTTTGGCGACTTGCAACGCCTCCTTTACCACTTTGACGGGATCTTGCTCACCCTCTTTGCCAAAAAAGTCCACTTCTACCTGTGCGGCGATTTGGCGCAGCTGCTCCACGGCCGCTAACCGCTGCAAGTCCGCAGCCACCAAAAGCACCTTTTTGCCTCTAAGCTTGAGATAGTTGGCAAGCTTGCCTGAGGTGGTGGTCTTTCCGCTTCCTTGCAATCCTGTCATCAAGACCACTGTAGGGGGTTTGGAAGCATAGACAAAGCCCTGTTTGGCTCCCGGAGCGGTCAAAATGGCGGTAAGATTGTCCTGTAACGCTTGTAAAAAGCTCTCTCGTCCAATGCCATTTTGTTTAGTTTGCAGCTCCACTTTTTGGAGTAGCTCTTTGACCACTTTATGATGGACATCGGCCTTAAGCAGACTCTTTTTAAGCTCTCCTAGAGCCTTTTTGAGAGCCTTTTCATCATCTTTAAAGCGAATCTTTTTAATTGCGTTGGTGAATGAATTGGACAACGTTTCAAACAAATCCTACCCCTTTGACCTTTAAGTGAGCAATTTTACTTAAATGTTCATTAATTTTAGCTAAATTTAATCTTTACCGAATTTCAAAATCTTTGGGCTCCGGTGCTTGGATATCGTAATCTAGCAGTTTGATCCGTTTAGCATGGAGCATCATACGACTCCAAGGTCTGCCACCATAGAGTGTGTCACCCAAGATAGGATACCCGGCACGAGCTAGATGCACACGGATCTGATGAGTCCTTCCCGTCTTGATCACCGCTTTGACTTTGGTCTTTTTGCCATGGATCTCCAAAGGCTCCACATAGGTGTGTGCTGGCAAACCTTTGGACCTGGAGATGTGGCTTTTGGCCTTTCCCCCTTTTTTGATTGTGAGGATAGGATAGTCTATCTCCATAGGCTCGGCCAAAATACCCTCCACCCACGCCGTATACTCTTTATAGACCTTTTGATTTTTAAACTCGTTGATAGCTTTTTTGCGAAAATCTTTGTCCTTGACAAGCAAAAGCACTCCGCTTGTCTCTTTGTCCAGACGATGGAGCAACTCATAGCCGCTATCTTTCTTTATCTCCTCGCTGGTGATGTGGGCCGGTTTGTTGACAGCCAAAATCTTCTCATCTTCGAACAAAACTTCTGGCTTTTCTACCTGCTTGACTCGAAACTTGGTCTTTGTATCGATCTCGCCTCGAGCGATTTCTACTTTACGATCGCCCACATACACCAGACCCCGATCGATAAGTTCTTTCGCCTTTTTGTTGGAGATTCCTAGCTGTTGAGCCAGAACTTTATAGGCTTTATCTTTCATCCATTTCCTTTATAAATGCTTCAACTTTTTCGTTTCTTGGCAGACGGATCCTCTTTTTT
>JALWCE010000145.1 GCA_027036935.1 Nitratiruptor sp.
AGTCTGTACCTCCATGATCGCCTTGTCGCTCTCCACCTCGGCGATCACATCCCCTTTGTGCACCACATCGCCCTCTTTGACCCTCCATTTGATGAGCTTGCCTTTATCCATCGTGTCCGAAAGTACGGGCATTATGATCTTATAGTCCATTGGCTTGGCTCCATTGCACTATTTGGGTGACGATCTTGTCCGGAGTGGGGATGGAGGCGAGCTCTAGCTTTCTGTTGTAAGGGATCGGTACATCCTCACCGGCTATGCGCAGAGGTGGAGCGTCCAGCTCATAAAAGAGCTGCTCGCTTATCCTTGCAATCACCTCGGCTCCGTATCCGCCTGTTTTATGATCCTCTTCCACAAGAACCACCCGTTTGGTCTTTTTGATCGAATCGCTAATCGTCTTCATATCTAGAGGTCTGAGGGAATTGAGATCGATCACCTCTACGCTGATCCCAAGTTCTTTTTCTATCTGGGGTACGGCTTGGAGCACATCGTAGCGCATCTTCAGATAGGTCAGGATTGTTAGATTCTCTCCCTCTTTGATCACTTGGGCTTTGAAGGGATCGAAATTTTCTATCTCTTTGAAATCCATCTCCATAGGATAGAGCAACTCATGCTCCAAAAAGATCACGGGATCATTAAGAAAAATAGCGGCTTTGAGGGCATGGTAGGCGTAGGTGGCGTTGCTGGCTGCTAACACGATCAGGCCCGGCACGGCACTATAGATCGTCTCGTAGCTCTCGCTATGCTGGGCCGCAAGTTGCCTAGATACCCCGCCCGGCATCCGGATGGTCAGAGGTATGGTCATCTTGCCTCCGCTCATATAGCGAAACTTAGCGGCGTGGTTGACGATCTGGTCCATTGCAAGCAGGCTAAAGTTGACGGTCATAATCTCCGCAATAGGACGAAGTCCGGCTATCGCCATCCCTATAGCGTTGCCTACGATGCTTAGCTCCGCTATGGGTGTGTCGATCACCCGCTTGGGGCCGTATTTGGCAAAAAGCCCCTCGCTCACTCTGTAGCTGCCGCCATAGCGTCCCACATCCTCACCTAATATCACTACACTTTTGTCCGCCGCCATAGATTCGTCGATCGCACGGTTTAGGGCTTCACGGTATAACATTGGTGCACTCCTTGCAGTAGACATCTTCATAAAGTTCACTCAAATCGGGCTCAGGGGAGTTGGCGGCAAACTCTATAGCCTCTTGGATCTCTTTGGCCACTTTCTTGTTTGTCTCTTCGAAATATTCGGGCTCTACGATCCCCAGCTTCAAAGCCTCTTTTTTGAGATTTTCGATAGGATCGCGAGATTTGAAGATCTCCATCTCCTCTTCGCTTCTGTATTTGCCGTTGTCACTCATGGAGTGCCCCTCGTAGCGGTAGGTCTCCGCTTCTATGAAGTATGGTCCAAGACCCTCTTCTATATGCTCTTTGGCTTTCATCACAGCTTCGTAGACCTCACACACATCCATTCCATTGATTCGCGTAGAGGGCATATAGTGTCTGGCTTTGTGATAGAGCTCCTCGAAAGGACTCACCCAGCCAATCCGAGTCCCTATGGCGTAGTAGTTGTTCTCGCAAAAGAAGATGATGGGCAGCTTCCACGCAGCCGCGATATTGAGGCTTTCAAAAAATGCTCCGGCGTTGGTGGCCCCGTCGCCAAAGATGGCGAAGACTCCAGCCATCTCACCCTCTATCTTCCTGGCGTATGCGCACCCTGTGGCGATAGGCAGATGAGCGGCTACGATGGCATCGCCTCCGTAAAAATCGAGCTTTGGCTCAAAAAGGTGCATCGAGCCCCCTTTGCCTTTGCTCACCCCTGTGACTTTGCCAAAGAGCTCAGCCATGATGAGTTTAGGATCCATCCCCCTAGCGATGGCCAGTACATGTTCTCGGTAGTGGGTAAAGACATCTCCTTTGTCAAAAGCTTGCATCGTCCCCACACTGCAAGCCTCTTGTCCGATATCAAGGTGTAAAAAACCGGCGATGTTACCCTGCATATACTGCTCTTTGGCCGCGAGCTCAAACTCACGGCCCAGCTTCATCAGATAGTAAAAGGTTTTGACTCGTGCGCTATTCATGGCTAAACTCCTCTAGCGCCTCTTCCAAAGGCGTCATATACATCAGTGCGGGGCCTCCATGCATCAAGACCGCTTGCATACCAGCTTCCAAAATCTCCTCTTTTTTCGCTCCCGCATCTAGTGCTCCCTTGACATGCAAAGCGATACACCACTCGCACTGGGCCGCTACTGCCAGTCCCACATTGATCAGCTCTTTTTGTTTAGTCGAAAGCGCCCCCTCTTTTTCTACGCTGGTCATAAAACTCAAAAAGTTTTTGATGGAATCTGGCTGTTGTTGCTGCAGTTTGCCGATGAGCCGTTTGATCTCTTGAAGTTTTTGGGCCATTTTTCCCATAATAACTCCTTTTTATTTGATTATACTACGCTTGCTCTTTTATTTGTGTTAGATAGATGACACTAAGAGGCGGCAAGGTGATGAGCGCTGAGTTTTCATATCCGCAGCACTCTATTGGCTCACTTTGGATGAGTCTGTTAGGATACCGGTCCCATCCTTGGTAGGAGGGATGCTGAGAGTTGAAGCTCTCTTGATAAATTCCCTTGGAGGGCAGAGGAAATCGATACTCCTTATACTCGGTATTGGCGAAATTGCACAGCACTACTATGGTTTGATTGGGCGCAAATCTTGCGAAGCTAAGCACGCTGCGCTCCCAATCGCTTTCATTGAGCCAGCTAAATCCCTCTTGTTTTTCATCCCACAGGTAAAGTGCGGGTTCTTTTTGATATAGATGGTACAACTTCTTGAGCATCCGATGGAGCCCATTATGGTGAGGGTCTTTGAGCAAGGACCACTGGAGTTGGTCGTCGACATTCCACTCCTTGTACTGGGCGATCTCCCCACCCATAAAGAGTAGCTTTTTCCCCGGATGCGCCATCATGTATCCAAAGAGTGCCCGAAGATTTGCAAATTTTTGGCTTTTGTCTCCGGGCATTTTGTTGATGAGTGAGCCTTTCATATGGACCACCTCGTCGTGGCTTAGGGGTAAGATGAAGTTCTCGTCGTAGGCATACCACATACTAAAGGTGATTTGGTTGTGGTGGTATTTGCGAAAGAGTGGGTCGGTCTTGAAATAAGCGAGGGTATCGTGCATCCATCCCATATTCCATTTAAAACCAAAGCCAAGTCCCCCCTCGTATACGGGTTTGGTGACTTTTGGAAAAGCCGTGGACTCCTCGGCGATCATCTCTATCCCATCGAAATGGCCGTAGCAGCTCTCATTGAGCTGCTTTAAAAAAGCGATTGTCTCAAGATTTTCGTTGCCGCCGTAGATATTGGGTATCCATTCGCCATCTTTACGGCCGTAATCGAGATAGAGCATAGAGGCTACAGCGTCGACTCTGATCCCGTCGATATGGTAGCGATCAAGCCAAAAGTGGGCTGATGAGATCAAAAAAGAGCGCACCTGGGGCTTGCCGTAATCAAAGACGGCGCTTTTCCACTCTGGATGATATCCTTTGCGAGGATCTTCATACTCATACAGCGCCGTTCCGTCAAAAGCTATGAGTCCATGGCCGTCAGTGGCAAAGTGGGAGGGGACCCAGTCAAGAATCACCCCAATGCCATGAGCGTGCATCGTATCTATAAAGGCCATAAACTCTTGAGGCGTGCCGTATCTTGCCGTAGGGGCGAAGTAGCCGTGAGCCTGATAGCCCCACGAACCCTCAAAAGGATACTCGCTTATAGGCAGCAGCTCGATATGGGTATAGCCCATCTGAATTATGTATGTAGCCAGCTCTTTGGCGGCCTCTAGGTAAGAAAGGGGTTGGCCCTCCTTTTTTTTCCAAGAGCCCAGATGAACCTCGTAGATATTGAGAGGATTGGAATGGAGGGTAGTATGCTTTCGTTTTTGTAGCCATCGGCTATCTTGCCAATCATAACCCTCTAGCCTCCAGATCCTTGAAGCGGATTTGGGAGCTTTTTCGGCGTAAAAAGCAAAGGGGTCGGCTTTGAGCTGTACGGTATTGTAGGGGGTGATGATATGATACTTGTAGGTTTGTCCAATCTTCGCTTCTGGCGTAAAACCCTCCCAAATACCCCCTTCGCTTTTTTTGAGCGGATGGGTAGTGGCGTCGTAGCCATTGAAATCGCCTACTACGCTCACATATTTGGCGTGTGGTGCCCAGACTGCAAAGTAGATCCCTTTTTGGCCATCTCTCTCCATTATATGGGCTCCAAACTTTTCATAGAGCCGATAGTGAGTCCCTTCGCCAAAAAGGTAGCGATCAAAATCGCTCCATCTGGTCACATCATGATAGATCATATCTTACTCTCCAATGCGTCGCAGTAGACTTTGGTGTACTCTTTGGCGCTTCTATCCCAATCGAAGCGGCGGGTCATTGCGTAGTGGATCATCTTCTTTATCCCCTCTTTGTCATGCAGCCAGGTATCCACCGCCCATCGCACTGTTCCTACTAGCGCATCCTTGGTAGCGTCGTAAAACTTGAAGCCGTCACCGCTTTTGCTCTGGGGATCGTAGTTTTCTATCGTATCGTCCAGTCCTCCCACAGCTCGTACGATGGGTAGTGTGCCATAGCGCAAGGAGTAGATCTGATTGAGCCCACAAGGTTCAAAAATGCTTGGCATCAAAAACAGATCGCTACCAGCTTCGATCTGATGGGCAAGAGGATTGGAGTAGCCGATATATGCGGCTATGTTTTCATACTTTTTGGCCAAATCACTAAAAAATTTTTCCGCCCACTTCTCGCCGCTGCCTAAAAATACAAATTGTAGCGGCAGATGGACCATCTCATGGATGCCTTGGGCGATAAGCTCGATCCCTTTTTGGCGAGCGAAGCGTCCTACGAAGCCTATGAGGGGAATATCTGAGCGCTTGGGCAGTCCCATTTTTTTTTGGAGATCGGTTGTACAAACTCTTTTGCCACTTAAATCCTCAAGGTCGTAGTTTTGGGCAATGTAGGGATCGGTTTTTGGATTCCACTCCTCATAGTCCACTCCGTTGAGGATGCCTATGAGTTTGTAGGAGTGGGCTTTGATATGCTCATGCAGTCCAAAGCCAAACTCTGGGGTCTGGATCTCTTTGGCGTAGCGTTTGCTCACCGTCGTGATCTTATCGGCGTGGTACACGGCTCCTTTGAGTAGGTTCAAAGCTCCAAGAGCCTCCATCTCAAAAGGATTAAAATGGGAGCGATCGATTCCTAGATACTCAAAAGCTCTTGGGTTAAAGACTCCTTGATGCTCGAGATTGTGGATTGTAAAGATACTTGCCGTTTGACTCCAAAAAGGATCGTGGCGCAAGGCGGTATTGAGCAAGATCGGCTGAGCCGCGGTGTGCCAGTCGTTGGCGTGGAGGATATCGGGGCGAAAATTAAGAGCTCTGGCCAGTTCCATCGCCGCTTTGGAAAAGAAGATGAAACGTCTGTCGTTGTCTGGGTATCCAAAGCCGTTTTCATCGGTATAGAGATTTTTTCGCCCAAAATAGAGCTCATAATCGATGAAGTAGACCTCAAAACCCTCTAGATCCTTTTTGAAAGCGGCGAAGTGGTGGGGCCCAAGAGGTCCCATATCTACCGAAAGTCCACTTAATGAAAGCTTGAGGGTGGCCTTGTCTATCTGGTAATATCTGGGTAGTACCACCTTGAGTGTGTGGCCCAATTTGGCCAGATGTTTTGGCAAGGCGGCGACCACGTCGGCCAAGCCGCCCGTTTTGGCAAAGGGTGTCATCTCAGAAGCACAAAAAAGAATGTTGAGTTTCATACTAACCTTTCGAGCAAGATTTTAGCCCCCTCTAGCGAAGCGTCGCTTAGTTGGCTTTGTAAGATTGCACATTTTTTAAGTGCAAAAGGTGGGGCGTAGCGGGGTAGATTTTGTTGCAGCCATTGTAACACATCGGGGTTTGCTTGGATCACACCTCCTCCAAGAATTAAAAACTCGCAGTTACACAGGCTAAGGATAATAGCCGCGGCGGTAGCAAGTGCTTCTAAATAGAGCTCTTTAATCTTTGGCTCTTTGAGCGAAGCTTGCACACCAAGATACTTAGCCCATTTATGGATACCGTTGCCAGAAGCATAGAGCTCTAGGCAGTTGTGTTTGCCACATCCGCAACGAAAAGGAGCCTGGCGGTAGGGGATATGGCCGATCTCTCCTGCTAGGTTGCGGTATCCTCTGATCAATCTGCCCTCGTCGATTATCCCAGATCCCAGTCCCGTACCGGAGTAAAGAGCTCCAATATGGGAGCTTTGCCAATACCTTGCCTCAGCCAAGACGGCGCAATGTAAATCGTTTTCTATGATGTAGGGGATACCAAAAGCTGCTGGGTTGAAAGAGCTATGGACATTAGGAGCTGAGAGGATGCGATCGTGATGGACCTGTCCAGCAAAGGATATCCCAAGAGCTCGGACTTTGTAGCGTCTGATGAGTCGGGATAAAAAGTTTTGGATATCGATCTTTTGGATAGGCTCTTTGCCTTTTGCCACTCCTATGATCTCCCATCGAAAATAGGTACCGCCAATATCAATCGCTATTTTCATAATGTCTCCTAAGCAGCCTTGCCACAAGTTCTGGCTGGACTGGATTGATGGCTGAGCAGGTGAACAGCTCAAAGCCGGCAAGGGTGTAGATTCTAGGGGTTACTCGGATAAAAAAGCGAAAGATTTGTTCTTTTTGATCAAAAAAGTGCCCGTTTTCAAAATTTTTATTAAGGGGTGGCAGGTACAAAAGCAAATTGTAGTCAAATTGCCCAAGCTCTGCATAAAGAGCCTGAAAAAGTTTTTGGATGTGTCTAGCAAGCTCTTGGAGTATCTCTTGGGAGAGCTTTGCTATATTGGCGTGCTCTTTGGCCAAAATAGTCGTCTCAAAAGCAAAACTCGAAGCGTAGGGAGCGAAAGTGAAAAAGTGCGTGGTCTCATACAGCGCCCTCTCTTTTTGGCTTTCAAAAGTTGCGATATCTTGGTGTAGCGAGCGGCCGTGCTCTTGGTAGTAGCGCCAAGCGTGTTCAAAAGCGTGCTTTTGGTGTTTGCTTAGAATCGGCAAGGCGATGATCTGGGTATGGGGATGGGGCTGGGTGGCTCCGGCTTTTGGGCCGCAGTTTTTAAAAATGTCGATCCCTACCAGTTTGGGATCTTTGGCTAGGTCCTCCACCCGCTCTTGGATCGTTGTAAGCCACCATGAGATCTCCTGTGTACCCATGGAAGCGAAGGTGGCATCATGTCTAGGTGTATCGATGACGATCTCATGCGCTCCATACCCGCCCCACCGCTCATTGATGCCATCACGAGAGGAGTCGTAGGGTGTCTCTATCTGCACCGCTTTGTAGAGATTGGGGACTACTCTAGTGTACCATTTGTCGCCTTGGCGAATGGCAAAGATCTCTTGTGGTGTGAGATCCTCGTGTCCCGGGCAAAAGGGGCAGATCTTTGGCTCTGGCAAAGCGGGCGAGGCTTTTGGGATAGGACGATGGAGTCGCTCGGGAGCGATGAGGATATACTCATCGTGCAACAGATCGTATCTTATCTCAGACATAAGTTGCCTTTAAGCTTTAAAGAGTTTTGAAAAGGGTGGATAAAGACAAAAGAGATCCCTTGCCATGTTAGCTCAAAGCCCTTTTCGTTTTGAGAAAGGGTGCGAAGAGGCACAAAGATTGCCTCCATCTCTTTGGAGAAGCTAAATCTCAGTTGGCGATCGGTGAAAGGATCGTGGATGGTGAACTCTTTGCCCAAAAGTTCGAGCCCTTCGCCTATGGGATTATCGTTGATCCTCAGCTCATTATAGTGGGCAAAATGGAGATTACACTCCAATCCGTAACGATAAAGATGAGGACTTTGGGTCTGCAAGGATATCGCAAATTCCAAGCCTCGCTCGGTGGGTCGATAGCTTTTGGAGAGGGTGGTGGCAAAGGCCTGGTCTGCTTGATAGATCCCCCCATCTCGTCTAAAGGTAAGAGGCTCTTCGAGGGTAAAGGGCTGATTGGCAAAATCTCCAAGCTCGTTGAAGTTGCAGGCCTCGAAGCTATGGAGACTCAGACTCTCGTCACAGATATGATCGATAAAGGAGTTTTTAGTATACCAGTCAAAAAAGAGCTTGGATCTCATCTGCTCATCTATTTGGTGGGGCAGATCGTGGATCGTGGCTACCCCTTTGGGAAGCTCTTTGGTTTTTGGGTGTATAATCTCTTCGTGGTAGGCCTCGAAGCGTCGGGTGAGGGTATTTTGGAAATTGAACTCCTTTTTTAGATCCAAAAGTTCAATGAGCTGGCCTCCATACTTTTCATACCAGCGCCAGACAAAGCCTTCCTTGGTTGCTTGCACCTCTTCGTAGCCATCCATATCCAGATCCCTCACTCCATCGCCACTGATCTGCTTTTCACAGCGACACAGATAGCGGTAGGCGTTGTCCCGCAGATTTGGCAGATAGAGCCCGCCAAAAATGCCGTGCCAGTAGACATCGTTGGTCTGGAGGCGAAAAAGATCCTCGTTTTGCAGTTTTTGGCTCATATATAACATCCGTTTATGGAGCCTGTTGGACTCTTCGTATTTGATAAAGAAATTTTTCCAGATACCGCCCCGGATGAATTTGATCCCAATCTTTTCAAAGTACTCCTCCCCTACCATCTTTTTGAGGCGCTCCAGCTCCAGCGCATCCTTGGCCCGTAGACTCCACTCCCCCATCTCGTAATAGGAGACATTGGCCAAGTAGGCGATCCCTTTGGGACGATTTTCCAAGGCCTCGCTGTAGTGTATGGGCCGGATGGAACTTTGGAGGATCGCCTCGATGAAGCGCTCCAGCCACTTTTGTTTGTAGACCCACTCGTAGGTGTTTGGCCAAAGACCGAACTTCTCCCCATCATCGAAGATGATGGCAAGCTCTTTGGCCTCGATCTCCTGGATCGCTCGCTCCACCTCATAAAAAGGGATGGCGTAACGCAAGGCTTTGGAGATGGGGAAGAGGGCGATCTTTTGGCCTCCTTCTTCAGTATAGTAGTAGCCATCGAGCTCCTCTTGGTCGAATCCACTGGCCAAAAAGTGGTAATCGTCCACCATCACATACTCGATCCCGCTCTCCACAAGCTGTGGGACGATCCCACTCTCCCAGACCCGTTCTGTCAGCCAGAGCCCTTTGACCTTGGCTCTAAACTCTTTTGTGAGCTTTTTGCTAAGCATCCGGATCTGAGCGATACGATCTTTTGATGGGATGGAAGCCAAGATTGGCTCGTAGTAGCCTCCACCAAAAAACTCCACGCTCCCTTGGTCGCTCAGATAGCCTATATGCTCGAAAGTGGTGGGGTAGTGCTCTTTGAGGGTTTCTAGCAGCCAGCCGCTGCAATGTAGGGAAAATTTAAAGTCGGGATAGCGCCTAAGAGTTGCAAAAAGAGGCTCGTAGCATTGTGTCACCGCATTGTGTAGGGCCTCAGAGAGATTGTCGACTGGTTGATGGATATGTAGACCAAAAAGGAGCTTAGACGAACCAGTTTTTGGCATATTCGCCTCCTATAGTGATGAAAAGTCTTGTCAGAGTGGGAACGATCTGGAGGATTTTGCCATCTTTGTAGATCTCCAGACGCACCTCAAACTCTTTGGGTAGCCCCTTTTTGTCCACGGCGATCTCGATGATCTCATCTTTAGCCATCTGGACGGGAGTAATACGCTCTTCATCGAAGAAAATCTCAACATCGAGCTCCTTGGCCATATCGCTATCAAGCCTAAAAAAAAGAGTTTGCTCGTTCTCACCCCAAAAGAGCCGCCGCACCGCCAGATTGGCCTGCATCGCATCGCCCCTTTCGTCCAGATATCCACTGCCCAGCCACTCGAAAAAGGAGCTCACCCGTCCATCGATAATGGGATAGATATACTCCGTAGGCTCGTTGATCACCGCTTCGATGGTATGGGCGCCAAGGATTGGGATGAGGAGGTCCTTGGGCACGCTCAGGCCTGCTAGCTCGTAGATGCGGATGAGGTGAGCTCGAAAAAGCTCATCAAACTCCCTGGCAAACTCGGTGTAGTGTCCCTGTCCATACCACCAAAACCAATCCGATGCTTCGGCGGCTAAAAAGTGCTGGGTGATGGCTGGATCCTTGGTGGGATGGTGCAAAATATCCCGTTTGGTCTGGAAAAGCAGGTCCCAGGCTCTATTTTTCTCCTCGTCGCCTACCCAGGTATTGAAATCGCCGTATATCCATGAGCCGGGTGCGAGATGCGTGAGTTTTTTGGCCCTCTTTTGGGAGGCTTTGTCGAAAGTGAGCGTCCCATAAGTGGAGAGCCTGCCATAGAGTTTTTCCAAAAATGGCAAACCATTTTGTGGATAGTACTCCCATGCGTTTTCTCCATCGAGAATAACAAAGGTTGTATCCTTGCCGGGCAGTCTACTCATAAAATCCTCCACCGCTTGATCTGGATCATAGAGGCGGTAGGTAAATCCGATGAGATCGCTGAGAGTATGATTACGAAAAAAGATTTTTAGCCCATTATATTCGTACACTTTTTTGGGATCTTGGCCCCCGCTTTTATACAAAATCGCCTCGTCCGTAGCGATCCACTCTATTCCATACTCTTGATACAGCCTTGCGCTCTTTTCATCTACCGCCCCTTCTGCCGGCCAAAATCCTCTGGGCCTTTGGCCAAAATGGTGCTCGAAAATCTGGATAGCCCGCTGAATATGAAGTCTTGCGTCCTCTTCCATACTTATCCCATCTTTTGGCAAGAGGGTAGTGGGATTAGCCTCTTTGGCTACGGCGATATCAAGTAGCAGCGGTACAATGGGATGGGTATGGGGGGTGGTGCTTAGGCCTATATGGCCTTTTTGGTAGAGGGAGCGGTATAGAGGTATGATAGTGGGTAAGAAATCAAAAAGCCTTTGAATGAGGGCCTCTTTTTGGGTCTGGGTGAATCGACGCTCTTGAAGAAGCTGGGCTATTTCATGATCTTCTCGTAGATAGTTGCCACACCATGCGAGCAAAAAGCAGACCTCCAAGTCGCCCAGCTCCTCCTCACTATATTCGCTTTGGTGGTAGAGCTCGGCAAATCTGGGGATCGGACGCGCCATCGTCTCATAATGCGCCGTCTTACATACCTTTTGGATGAAACTTCTCTCCTCCTTTTCTAGCTGGTTGCACGGACGTAGCAATAGATCCAAGAAGCGATCGCAAGATGGTCCTTTGTTGATATAGTCTTGGAGCTGTTCGATGAGAATGGGGGTGAGATTGAAAGTGACCTTCACATCATGCCGTGAGACGATCCACGGCATATCGTAGTAGTCTTTGATGGCATGTAAAAAGACCCAGGGCATAAAAAACCGCCCTTGGGTATCTCGGTAATCTGGCTGATGCATATGCCATAAAATCGCCACGCTCATTCGCTTAACCACTTTTCTATCAAAGCTTTGTATTTATGGTGGATATCCATCCCTCGCTCTTTGTCTACGGCTTGTAAAAAAAGGTTGAGCTCTTCAGCGTATTGATCTGGGATCATCAGTATCCAATCGGTGTCGCTCTCCCATATCTTAACCCCGTCGATGGTAGAGTGGGGTTTGTCTTTGGCGTATTCGATAAATTTACGCATAATCTTGCCCTTTTTGTTTTGGGGGCAAGGGATCTTGTCTCGAATGTAGAAGAAATGCTTGAGCTCCTTTTCAATTTGAGAGAGGGTGATATTGTGGCGTGAGAGCAGCTCCATAATTTTTAGGGTAGCGTAGATGGCGTCGCGATGGTAGGAGAATTCGGTAAAGGCGAAATTGCCGTCCACCGTGGCGATGAGGTCGTATTCTTTGAGTTTTTCCTTTTTGAAATTACGATATTCTCCGCGATCAATTTCTAAATGGCTAAAATCTTTGTCCATCATATCCGGCGCCCATGTGGGCAAAAAAACCTTGTAGGTGATCCCTTTGGCCTTGGCGTCCATATCCATAAGCCGCAGTATCGCAATGAGCGCATCTACGCGATCAAGTACCTCTCCTTTGTCGCTTATAAGCGTAAGACGCTGTCCATGAGGATAGATCATTACCCCCATTGAGTAGCCTAAAGTCGTAACGATTTTAGGGATCTCTTTTTTAGAGTTTTGGAGGTAATGGGCTATATTTTCTAACTTTCTTCTATCATAATAGGCGTTGAGTAAGATATTTTCTACCTGGATGTCTGAGAGAATTTTTGGGAAGATATTTTTGGTAATGCCAAACATCAAATCGATTACCACTCGAAACTCGTTACCTCTAATGATCTTGTGATCGATAAGGGCTTCGATCGTCTCTTTGTACGATGCACAGGCGTGATGGTGGAGTTCGTCGCTGTCGTCCAATGCGCCCATCTCTTTGTAATCGACTTTACGAAAACTCTCTTTAAAGTAGTTTTTCTCCACATTTTTAGCTACGTTGGTGTCAAGACGAAGTCCCTCGTCGTTGTAGAGGATGATCTCCACGCTTGATGGGTCTTGTAGGCTTTTTCTAAAATAGGCTCCCGCATTGATATGCTCATTTTTGTGAATAAAAAAGCGCAGCACCGAAGTGGGGACCTCTTGCAGATCGACGATATTGACTCCTGTGGCCAAAATTCCCCCGTCAAAAGCCCGCTTGAGCATTCTAGAAGTATCCTCGCCGTCTCGGCCTATGGCAATAGTAGCTCCGGGTGGCAGCAAAGAAGCAAAAGCCTCGGCGATTTTGCATGACATCTCGCATCCAATCTCTACATTGGCCTTGCCTTTGATGATACCCTCTTGGAAAATGGCATTTTTGTATTTTGTGCCCCAGACTATGTTGTTGGTGACGATGGCGGCGGGTTCGATCTCCTTATTTGGCCAAACAATCACGTCTTGATCAAAAGTGGCCAATTTGCCTACACGGCACCCCTCAGCTAGGATAACGCCCGCTTTTGCCGTGACCATATCCTCAATAAGGCTGTCGTTGCATATGACCGCATTGTCAAAGACGCAACGCTTGCCCATCGTGATATCGTGCCAAAGCACAGAGTTGCGCAGCCTACACTCTTCGCCTATTTGGACATTATCGCCGATGCTCACATTATGCAAACGGCTATTTTTGCCAATGTGTACATTCTTGCCAATCACTACCGTATCGATGATCTCTACGCTTGGATCGATTTGGCTTGTGCCTTGAAGATAGAGGGTCCCCTCTAGATAAGGGATTATTTTGCCGGGGATCTCAAATTTTACCTTTTGTAAAAAAACGTCTCGATGGACTTCTCGATAGCTCTCGGGATTGCCCACATCCCTCCAATAGCCGTGGGCTGTATAACCCATAAGATCAATGCCCTCTTTCATCAAAAGTGGGAAGAGATCTTTAGCGAAATCAAAAGGTTCACCTACGGGGATATAGTCTAAAACATCGGGTTCTATCACATAGATTCCCGTATTGATAGTATCGCTAAAGACCTCTCCCCAGCTTGGTTTTTCCAAAAATTTCTCGATCTTTCCTTCTTCATTGACGATCACGACGCCAAACTGCAAGGGATTTTCTACGGAGGTGAGGGTAATGGTGAGTTTGGAGTTTTTTCGCTCATGGTAGGCTAGAATCTTTGTAAAATCGAAATCCGTCACCAAATCTCCACTAATGATCATGAATGTGGTATCCAAAAACTCCCTAGCATACCCCACAGCTCCCGCCGTCCCATAGTCGGCGTCAGGTAGGACATAGTGGATCTTCGCTCCCCATTTGGATCCGTCACCAAAATGATTTTTGATAATTTGGGGCTTGTAATAGAGCAAAATAACCACCTCCTCTATCCCCGTAGCCACCAGTTGTTTGAGGACATTCTCCATCATAGGTACGTTGACTACCGGCAGCATCGGCTTTGGGATAGAGTGGGTAAGAGGCTGAATACGGGTACCAAAGCCTCCGGCCATAATGACTGCTTTGACCTTTTTCATGGCTTAACCTCCAATATGCTGTTTTGTGAGCCATAGGGCGAGGGGACGCTTGGCAAACTCTCCTCTTTTCTCCAAACTCCGTCGACCAAGTACCCAAACTCGTATCGTCCGGGCTTAAGCCGTTTGAGTTTTCTAAAACGCCCTTTTTTGTCCCTTTTCATCTCCTCTTCTTTCCAACCGTTCCAGCTCCCTTTGAGTTTTACCTCTTGTGCATCCACATCCAGCGTGAAGATCACGCTTTTTTTTGTTTGTCTAACCATGTTAGCTCCCTTAGTAGAGTTTGGTATAGTACTCATCTACCATCCGAGCGCTATCAAAAGAGTGCAAAATATCTCGCATCCCATTTTTAGCCATAGTGATCCATCCTTTTGGATTGTCGTAATAAAGGGGCAAAATCTGGCTTTGGAGTTTGTCCATCATCCGCTCGTAGTCGATAGCATCGATCTGATCGATACGCAAAGAGGGATCGGCGTGGGGAATGACAAAAGCGTTTTGGCCATCTTGGGCAAACTCGGCTATCCAGCCGTCGTCAATAGAGAAATTGATACTCGCGTTGACTCCCGCGCTCATGCCACTGGTGCCACTGGCTTCCCGTCCCCACCTTGGGGTATTGAGCCATAGATCGCTCCCTTGCTTAAGCAGCTTTGATAGCCTCAGCTCATAGCCCGTAAGTACCGCTACGTTGGCAAACTCCTTACTTAGTAACACCAGATCATTAAACATCTCTACCGCATTGCTGTCAAGAGGATAGGGTTTACCTGCCCATATGATCTGGATGGGGCGCTCTTTATCGCTTACGAGCTGGCGAAACCGCTCTATATCTCTTACTAAAAGTTTTGGCCGTTTATACTCGGCAAACCGCCTCGCCCATACCAAAGTACATACTTCTGGGTCAAAAAGCTTACCGGTTTGATCCGCTACTTCTTCAAAGAGTTTACGTTTTAGATGTTTCTTGCGGCCGACGAGCTGGTAGTCTTCGTGCTCTTGCATCCAGCTGAGCAGCTGTTTATCGGCCCAGTAGTTCATATTTTGGGCGTTGGTAATACTGATGATCTCGCAGCGATCCTTTACGTGCGCCCACATTTTGTTCGAGACCTCTTTGTGGATCTTAGAGACAGCATTAGCCTTTTTGGAGAGCTTCAAAGCTCCTACGGTGAGCGAAAAGTTTGGATCGTGGTAGTCAAGCCTTTGTTGTACCTCCCCAGCACTCATCCCGGCAAAAAATCCCATACGTTCAAGCAGATGGATATCATGCTCCTCGTTGCCCGCCATCTCTGGCGTATGGGTGGTAAAGACCAGCCGTTTCTTGACCTCCTCTTTATCACCAAAGCGCCGCAGCAGTTCAAAAGCTACGGGCAAAGCGTGCCCTTCGTTCATGTGATAGATCTGGGGCGTTGCATCCAAGGCGTCGAGCACCTTGGCGCCACCGATCCCTAGGACGATCTCTTGGGCGATTCTCGTCTCTTCATTGGCGTCATAGAGCCTATGGGTGATGGTTTGGCTTAGGTAATCGTTTTCAAAGATATCGGTGGTGAGCAAGATCAAAGGAGCCGTCCCAAAGACATAGCCCGGTAAAAAGTAGGCTTTGACCTTAACAGGTTTGGAATTGATCATTACCTCCACGATCACGCCGGTATCTTTTATAAAATAGTAAAATTTTCTGCGAAACTCGGCTTTGAGGGTGTTGTCCTCATGTCTGGATTGATCGTAGTAGCCGTAACTCCACAAAATGCCTACGCCTATGGTATGCTGGCGTAGCTCACAAGCACTGCGTAGATGGGAGCCGGCTAAAAATCCAAGGCCGCCGGAGTAGTTTTTGAGAGCTTGATCGATGGCAAACTCCATACAAAAATAGGCTACTTTTTTACCATATTTTGGATCTATTGGATAATGAAAGAGCTCCATTATTGTCTAAACCTCTCTTTTAGAATTTTTTTACCCAGCTCCACTCCCGGTTGATTATAGGTTGTAATGCCAAGCATCGCTCCTGTGGCGGAGGTCAGAAGCTCGTAATAAGCGATCAGCTCTCCAATGCCCTCTTCGCAAAAACTGGGTACTACGATGCTATCTACCGGAATTTTTTGGGATCGCACACTACGCATCGTCGCTTTACACTCTTCGTCTACGAGCCGAGCGAAAGATACTTTGTTGACAAAGTCGGTTTTTTCCAAATAAGGGAGTGAAAGATCGGGAATGCTCAAAGTCTCTTCAAAATTCTCAATACATAAGAAGCTGACTGTCTTATCCCTTGGCCCTTCTATAATGAGCTGTAAAAAGGAGTGCTGATCTACCGGGCCTATGTGGCCAATGGGTGTAGGGCCTACGTTTTTGCCAAACGGATCTTTTTTGCCCAATGATTCTCCCCACAGCTGTACATACCATTTATTAAAATCTTCAAGCTCATTGGCATAGGAAAAGAGCACATTCATCCGGTATGTGGGCCAGTTTTGGGCGATGAAAGCGGCTTTTTGTAAGATGTGCTCCTCTTCCAAAGCAAAAAAGCGCTCTATCATCCCTTTAGCCCCTTGCAAAATCTTGGGCGTATCGAAGCCAGCAAGCGTCAAAGGGACGATTCCTACACTACTGAGCACCGAAAAGCGTCCCCCCACATTTTTAGGAATAGCGAAGCTCTTGAGGCCAAACTCCTCGGCAAATTTGTGTAGAGGCGAATCTATGTCTGTGATAAAGGTGATATGCTTGTTGCCTTTGAGCTCCAGACCAAAATGTTTGATCACCGCTTTAAAGATAGAGATGGTTTCGATTGTAGTGCCAGATTTTGAAATCACGAGAAAAAGAGTATGCTTTTTGTCCAGTTTTTCAAAAATTTTGCGTAGTTCTACAGGATCGGGGTTTTCTAAAAAGTATAGAGGTAGATGTTCTCGTTTGGGTCCTAAAAAAGAGTGGATCGCTTTTGTGCCCAGTGAGGAGCCGCCAATACCAATCACGGCGATACGATCAAAATCATCAAAAGGGTGCTCCTTTTGCAGCTCTTGTGTAAGTAGGAGCGAGTCTTGGGGTAGGTTGTAATATCCGCTGATCCCTTGCTCCCTCTCTCGTAGCAAGGTTCCATAGGCGTTGGCCATCATATTTTTAGTATTGTCGTCCATAGCCAGCGGATAGTGCAGTTTATAGCTGTTCATATAATCTCCCTTACAATTTGTTGCGCCTCTTGCTGTAGCTGCCTTAGGTGCTCTTTGGACAAGAAACTCTCGGCATAGATTTTGTACACATCCTCCGTACCAGAAGGGCGTATGGCGATCCAACCATTTGGTGCCACGATCTTGACTCCGCCTACTGGCATACCGTTGATAGAGGTGTAGATCTTTGTAATTGGCTCGCCGGCTAGGATATCAAGATGGAGGCGCTTGGGATCGATAGCTTTAATACGCTGTTTGGTCTTAGAATCTGCGGGTACGTCGATGCGCTCGTAAAAGCTTTGGCCAAACTTGGCCTGTAGTTCTTGATAGAGTAGGGCCGGATCTTTGAGCTTGGCTTTGATCTCGGCGGCCAAGAGTCCCATGATGATCCCATCCTTGTCCGTGGTCCAGACACTGCCATCCTTTCGCAAAAAGCTGGCTCCCGCACTCTCTTCGCCTGCAAATCCGAGCCACCCCTCATAAAGCCCCTCGGCGAACCATTTAAAGCCTACAGGAGTCTCATAGACCTCTACACCCAGATCCTTGGCCACTCGATCGATCATGGAGCTCGAGACAAAGGTCTTGCCGATTTTAAGCCCTTTTGGCCAAGAGCGGTGGGTAAAAAGGTACCAGATTGCTACGCTCAAAAAATGGTTTGGGTTCATCAAACCCCCAACGGGTGTGACAATGCCGTGGCGGTCTGCGTCGGTGTCGTTGGCAAAAGCAAGATCAAAATCTTCTTTGGTTTGCAGTAGTGAAGCCATGGCGTAGGGGCTGGAGCAGTCCATTCTGATCTTGCCATCATGATCGAGGGTCATAAAAGAGAAAGTATAGTCCACCCAGTCATGTCGGATCACCAGATCTGGCAAATAGCGCTCCTTGATCGCTTTGTACACCCCAATTGCTGATCCGCCTAAAGGATCGGCCACTAACTTTATACTAGAGCCGGCTATCGCTTCCATATCTACGATAGATGCAAGCGCTTCCACATAAGGGGTGATGAAGTCATACTCCTCTATTCCCTCACATCCCACTGCTTCTTCGTAGGAGAGTGTGCGGTAGTTCCTTTTCTTGAGGATTTCATTGGCTCTTTTTTCGATGCTAGTCGTCACCTCAGTAGGAGCTGGTCCGCCGTTGGGAGGATTGTATTTGTAGCCTCCATCCTCTGGAGGATTGTGAGAGGGGGTGAGTACGATCCCGTCGCTCTTGGCTCCTTTTTTGTTGTACTCTAAAATCGCGAAAGAGATGAGCGGAGTGGGGGTTGGTTTGGTAGAGTGTAGGATTTGGACACCATTGGCCGCAAAGACCCTCAAAGCGCTCATCTTTGCCGGAGTCGAAAGAGCGTGGGTATCGACACCTATAAAGAGTGGATCTTGATTTTTTTGTTCGCTAATAGCTTGGGAGATGGCTAGAGCATGGGCTTCGTTGAAGCTCTTTTTTGCCGCACTTCCTCGATGGCCGCTGGTGCCAAAGGAGATAGGGGCGAGATCCTT
>JALWCE010000146.1 GCA_027036935.1 Nitratiruptor sp.
CTCAGCTCGTCGGCACTAGCTAGCTGACTCTCGTAGCGTCCTTTGATCAGCTCGTAGTAGCTCCTGGCCGCCTCTACACGCTTTTTGGCCCATACCCTTTTGCTCTCGAGGGCTTGGAGGGTGAGCCGGTCGCTTCGCAGCTGGGTTTTAGCCTTTTTGATATAGTCATCCAAAAAGCTCCTTTTGGCCAAAAGCTTTGCCCGAGCCGCCTCGATCTTGGCCTTGTCCCCAAAGCCGTTGAAGAGGTTGTAGCGCATCACCACCGCCGCATAGCTTTGGTCACCGTTGCGGTATCCATCACCTGAGAGACTCAAGTCATTCCCATATCCTCGTACAGCCCCCTTGACAAAGAGCTTGGGATACAGAGCGCTTTTGGCCAAAGCTACATCTTTCCTATCCATCGCCAAAGCCTTCTTGAGCGCTTGCACATCGGCCCGCTTGGTCACATCCAAAGGCTTGGGCAAAGCGACATTGGGCAATCCGTCGATACTGCGGATTTTTAGGCCACTTAGATATCTTAGCTCTTGATAGAGGCCAGAAGTCGCTGCTTTGATCTCTTGGAGCTTCGCCTCGATCTCATAGCGCTTGGCCTCGATATTTTTCAAATCGCTCAAAGGGATGAGCCCTTGAGCATAAAAGCCCTTAGCCTTACGATAGGAGAGCTCCATCGCCTCTAGGGCTTTCTCTAAAGCTCTTTTGGTATGCTCCAAAGCGTAGATCTGGCCATACAAGGCGCTGGCCTTGAGATAAAGACGGCGCTTGAGATCTCTTTTTTCAAGTTTGCTCTTGAGCAGATCCAGCCTGCTCTTTTGGATGAGGTTGGTGATGGCGAACCCTGTAAATATAGGATAGGAGATGGCCAACTCGCCGGTGTACTGCTCTTTGGCCGCCGCTTGGAATTTACTGGGCAGCGGGGGCATATTGGGTAGACTCAAATGCAACGACATGGTAGGAGTCTCGTGGAGGTAAAGCCCTTGCAAGGAGGCGTCGATACGAAAGAGATTTTTGGCTTTGGCAGCTTCGTAGAGCCGCTTTTTGGCTAAAATTTCGTACTTTTTGGCTTTGAGTAGGCCACTATGGTCTACATGGTGCAAAATATCGGGCAGCGTATGGGCCAAAAGACCAAGAGGCAGCAGTAGTAGCAAGCGTTTCATGAAGACTCCTTTTGTGGTCTAAAAAGCAGCAATACAAACAGACTCCCAAGCAGCGCCCAGTAGCCAGCGTGCATGAAAGTGTTGTAAAATCCGTAGTTGTAGCTCATAAAGAGCTCGTAGTTGCGAAAGAGCTCTTTGGTCACTTCCCAAGGTATTTGCAAAAACTCTTGCAAGTGGCGCAAAAACCACTCTATGTAGGAGCGGTTTTGGATTTGCGTCATTCTATCGAAGTTGAGATTTTTGAAATACTCCATATTGTTGGTAGCCAGCGCCGTGCCAAAACTCCCGCCCACAAAGCGCACATAGTCCATCAACACGATGGCAAGCTCGCTTTTGGTAGGGGGCGCGCTTTTTAGGATCAGTACCGTCACGGGAGCGAAAAACATCCCCATCCCGATACCAAAGGGGATGGTGATGAGGATCGCTCGGGTAAGAGGGGTATAGTAGTTGAGATGAGGCAGGAAAAAAAGAGCCGTGATCAAATAGACAAGCGTAGCGATGGCGATGGTGACCCGGGCTCCGAGCTTGTCGCTGAGTATCCCGGCGATCGGCGAAAAGATTCCGATAAAAAGAGCGA
>JALWCE010000147.1:0-3482 GCA_027036935.1 Nitratiruptor sp.
ATCGCTCTTTGGCCGGGATAGGGATAAAAGCGGGATTGTCAGGGATTATGATATCGCTTTGGAGCACCTCCTCACCCAACTCATAGATCTGATCGCCAAAAAATGGGGCTTTGTCCATAGTAATCTTAAAGCCGTTGTACTCAGGGGGGTTGTGGGAGCCCGTGATCATTACCGAAGCTGCAGGCATCACCTCTTGGCCCTCCACCTCGAAAGTGACGAAGTTGCTAAAGTAGTTGACTCCCGTGGGCACCATCCCCATACCAAGCACTCTCTTACCCGCATGGTTGATACCGCTGGCGAGCCATTCAAAGAGTGTGGGCGAGGAGAGTCTGGCATCATATCCTACCGCTATATAATCACCATCCACTTTTTTGGCCAAAAAGTAGCCGATCTTCTTGACCAGCTCCTCACTCAGCTCTTTTTGGAAAATCCCTCTAATGTCATATTCACGAAAGATTGATTGCACGCAACTCCTTTAATACTCTTTCACATAGGCCTTTTCGCCATGGATGGTCTCATCTAGCCCCTCTTGCTCTTCCTCTTTGCTTACACGAAGTCCAAGCCACAGATCCACCACTTTAAATATTGCGTAGCTTACTACCACAGTATAGACTCCTACCGCTACGACACCGATGAGCTCAGACCACAACTGGCCAAACCCTCCTCCGTAAAAGAGCCCTTTAGCACCTGCGATATCTGGCTTGGCCAAAAGTGCTAGCATCAAAGCACCAACCATACCGCCTACCCCATGGACACCAAAGACATCGAGGCTGTCGTCATATTTGAAACGGTTTTTGAGCCATACCACCGCCCAAAAACAGACAAGAGCTCCGGCGATACCTATGAGCACTCCACCACCAATATCCACAAAGCCGCTAGCTGGCGTGATGGTAGCCAGTCCTGCGATGATACCGGTAAACAGACCCAAGGAGGTTGGCTTTTTGAACTTGATCCACTCAAGTCCCATCCAAACAACTCCTCCCACGATCGCCGCTATGGTGGTGACAAAAGCGGCACTCACAGCCTGAGGGCTCATAGCCAAAGCGCTCCCGCCGTTAAAACCAAACCATCCAAACCACAAAAGTCCTGTCCCAATAGCGGTCAAAGGCAAGGAAGAGGGCAGCATCATTGCATCTTTTCTACGCCCTAGCAAAAGAGCGCCCACCAAGGCTCCCAGACCGCTCGTCTCATGGATGGTAAGCCCCCCGGCAAAATCGAGGGTGCCAAGATGGGAGAGCCATCCGCCGCCCCATACCCAGTGGGCCACCGGAAAATAGACCAGCGTCGCCCAGACAATACAGACCACGATCCATGAAACAAACTTCATCCGCTCCACAAATGCCCCGGCCATCAACGCTACGGCGATAGCCGCAAAAGTCATCTGGAAAAAGAGGAAAAGATAGTGATAGAGATTTGGCGCCGCAGGAGCCGGGTCGCTGGGGGATATCCCGTGCAAAAAGAGATAGGAAAGATCTCCGATAAATCCATTGCCCTCAGAAAAAGTAAGGGAGTAGCCATACATCAGCCACAAAAGACTCACCACACCAAAAGCTACTACCACCATTACGATGGTATTGAGCATACTTTTGACTTTGGTCAACCCCGCATAAAAGATTGCCAGAGCCGGAACGCTCATCAAAAGTACAAATGCAGTAGAAACGAAAACAAAAACATTATCGGCCACCACGATTTTCATCCCCTCTCCTTAGAGTGCCTCTTCGTCCTCTTCACCGGTTCTGATTCTCACCACCTTTTCCACATCCATTACAAAGATCTTGCCATCGCCGATCTTGCCCGTGCGTGCCGCTTGGGTGATTGCCTCGATGACCTCATCCACCTTTTGGACCGGTACGACTATCTCCACTTTCACTTTAGGCAAAAAATCGACTACATACTCCGCCCCTCTATAGAGCTCGCTGTGACCTTGCTGGCGTCCATATCCTTTGACTTCGCTCACCGTCATCCCGGCAATTCCTATCTCGTTGAGCGCCTCTTTTACATCATCAAGCTTAAATGGCTTGATCACTGCTTCAATCTTTTTCATACTCTCTCCTTTTTGGGTTTTTATAATTGTACTACAAAACTGCTTACCCCAGTTGATGCTCAATTTTTGAGCAATCTTTATGTCAAAAGAGAGTCATATTACTTGTATAATTGCTCAAACAAATCAAAGGAGAGTAGATGAAACTAGGAGAGCTCAAAACCGCTGGGCACCTCCCCACACTGATAGCTGCCTTTTTATATTTTGATTTTAGTTTTATGGTCTGGACGATGCTAGGACCTCTGGCTACAGAGATAGCAAGCTCTTTGGCCAAACATGGCTATATTTTGGATGCCAACCAAAAGGCGACTCTGCTTGCCATTCCGATCCTTGGTGGAGCGATCCTTAGGATTGTGTTGGGATTTTTGGTAGATAACATCGGCCCCAAAAAGACCGCCATCATCGCCCAATCCATCGTCATCGCCTCGCTCTTTTACACCTACTTTCGAGGAGAGAGCATCACCTACTACGAGCTTTTGGCCGTGGCCTTTGGTCTTGGATTTGCCGGGGCCAGTTTCGCCGTGGCACTGCCGCAAGCTGGTCAGTGGTATCCCCCAAGGCTTCAAGGACTGGTTTTGGGACTTGCGGGGGCTGGGAATATCGGAGTGGTCATCGACTACATCTTCGCTCCAAAGATTGCCGAGCTTTGGGGATGGCCCACGGTCTTTTTAGTTGGCGGAATTCTTTCTACCATCATCCTAGCTACCTATATCCTTTTGGCCAAAGACGCTCCCCCGTCGGTCTATCAGCCACGTAAAAAGAGACTTTCAGATTACCTCAAATTGTTGCGAGACAAAGATACTTGGTGGTTTAGCCTCTTTTATGCGGTGAGTTTTGGTGGTTTCGTGGGCTTTGCCAACTATATGAAAGTCTACTTGATGGATGTATACAAAGAGGAGATGGCCCAGATCGGTCTGCAGCTGCTGCATGAGCCAAACGTACAGGTAGTGGCCGGATACTTTGGGGCCTTGTGTATCTTCGCCGGAGCGATGTTGCGTCCCGTGGGTGGAGCGATTGCCGACAAGATGGGTGGCGTCAAATCTTTGTATATCTTTTTTGGCGGCGTGGCAGTGTTGGCTACCCTCAACGCTCTACTCGTCAATAATTTTTACGTCGCTATTTTAATCCTCTTTCTCATTATGGCTTTCTTGGGTATGGCCAACGGGGCGGTCTTTCAGCTCGTACCCCAACGATTTGGCAAAGATATGGGTATCATGACCGGGATCGTCGGGTGTGCCGGAGGGCTTGGCGGTACGGTGCTGGTCAAGACTCTTGGATGGAGCAAGGCGGCATTCAACAGCTACAGCGTGGGATTTTTTATCTTTGCGGCTCTTGCCGCTTTGGCGATTGTGGGGCTGAGTATGGTCAAAACCAGATGGCGCACCACTTGGGGCGTACACGCCGGAGGAAAGATCTAAAGGATGAACTCATTGTACAAAAC
>JALWCE010000147.1:3492-3947 GCA_027036935.1 Nitratiruptor sp.
ACCTTAAACTATATGCTTGGCAACTTCAAAACCAGACCCCAAAGCTGGGATATTGAAAAGAGCCTCGCCACTTTTATCAAAAACATCAACGAGATCTTGTACAAAGAGTCGCTTTTGGAATTTGAGCGCCCCGAGATGCTCACGACTCTGAGCATCGTGGTGCTGCAAGGCTCCAGACTCTATGGAGCCAATGTGGGCGATAGCCCCATCTTTTTGCTAAGAGATGGCAAACTCCAAAAACTCTCAATGGATCACACCACCGAGGAACATGGCCATATCCTCACCCAAGCCATAGGCATGAGCGAGAAGGTGGAGCCCTACTTTTTTGAAAACTTTGTAAAGGCTGGGGATCATATACTTTTGTGTAGCGACGGACTGACGGCAGTGCTCAGCCAAGAGGAGATCGCCCAACAGCTCCCCCTAGAACAATCCAATCAAATCACACATGCCAGCAA
>JALWCE010000147.1:3957-5914 GCA_027036935.1 Nitratiruptor sp.
GTGATCGATGGCTACCGACTGGAGCGCCCCCTCATCCAAAACGAGCGCACATGGCTCGCCACCAACAAGGGCAAAAAGTATGTGCTCAAATTTCCTCCAAAAGAAGCAGTCGAGGATAGCCAGCTACTGGATCTCTTCGTCCAAGAAGCGTGGAACGCCAAGCGGCTCAAAGCCGGATTTTTCCCAAAGGCGGTGATACCCAAAAACAGGACGCTTCGCTACTATGTGATGGAGTATATCGAGGGCGACACGTTAGAAAAAAGGATCTCCAAGCATCCACTCCATATTGATCAGGCAGTGGATTTGGCCAAATTTTTGCTTCGCAGCAGCCAGTATCTGCTGGGCTTTAATCTGGTACATGGCGACATCAAGCCCCAAAATATTTTGATCACCAAACGAAGAGATAAAGAGGTCTTCAAACTCGTAGATTTTGGCTCCATCGTAGAGATCTTCTCCATAGCCTCTAGAGCCGGCACTCCAAGCTACCTGGCTCCAGAGCGTTTTGTGGGAAAGCCTATCAGCGAAGGGAGCGAGATATTCGCCATCGGTGTGACCCTCTACCAAGCCCTCACCGGCCGCTATCCTTATGGAGAGATCGAGCCATTTCAAAAGCCCACATTCAAAAAGCCAAAACCCGTAACCCACTACAATAAAAAGGTGCCTTTGTGGCTAGAATCTATCATCATGCGAGCCATCGAACGGGACAAAACCAGGCGCTACAAGCACTACAGCGAGATGCTCTATGAGCTGGAAAACCCCAAAAAGGTCAAGCCCTATTTCGATCCAAGTGCTTCTTTGATCGAGCGAGAGCCACTCAAAGTCTATAAAACGGCTTTTATCGTCTCGGCAGTGCTCAATTTTATTTTGATTTTGATGTTGTTGGGATAGACTTATGCAAAGAGGAGAGAGTATGAGTGCCGTCAAAAGTTTTATCGACTACAAAGCCAACACGGGGATGCAGTGTGGAAGTTATCGTATTGACCTGCCCCCTCTCAAAGAGAATCAGCAGTATAGATTCCATTTCGACGCCACCAAATGTATCGGCTGCCACTGCTGCGAGGTGGCCTGCAACGAACAAAACAACAACCCAGCCCAGATCAAGTGGCGGCGTGTAGGTGAAGTGGAGGGGGGCGAGTTTCCAAACGTACTGCAGATGTTTTTGTCCCTTAGCTGCAACCACTGTATCGATCCAGCCTGCCTGATCGGATGTCCTACCAACAGCTATATCAAATTCGATAACGGCATCGTCTTCCATGACGACGAGGCCTGTATCGGCTGTCAGTACTGCACCTGGAACTGCCCCTACGACGTGCCGGTCTTCGATGAGAGCCGCCACATCGTCACCAAATGCCATATGTGCTACGATCGCATCGAAGCTGGCCAGACTCCGGCGTGCGTACAGGCCTGCCCGGAAGGGGCCATCGAGATCGAGGTGGTGGATACTAAGAAGTGGCTGGAGGGCGATATCGACAAGGAGGGCAACGCCCCCTTTTTGGTAGATGCCAGACTCACCAACTCCACTACCCGCATCACCCTGCCCCAAAATATGCCCCAAGAGCTGCATCCAATGGACGAGGATCTCATCAAGCCGGCCCACAAGGAGTGGCCGCTGGTCTTTATGACGGTGCTCACACAAGTGAGCCTCATAGGCTTTGGTGCTTTGGTACTAGGCGATATCGCCGCACACTTTACAAATCTGCCAAAACCAAGCCCTCTTATGGCCTTTGTCATCTTCGCACTGGCTGCTATCGCTCTGCCCCTTTCGGCCTTGCATCTTGGTAGGCCTTTTAAAGCGATGAGGGCTATGAAAAATCTCAAAACCTCATGGCTCAGCCGCGAAGCGGCGGCGTTGGGGGCTTTTGTGGCCGGTATGGGAGTCGTAGCCCTGCTCTATTATCTAGGAATCGACGGCTTTTTGCGTATAGCCATAGAAGCTGTAACTTTGGCTATCGGTATC
>JALWCE010000148.1 GCA_027036935.1 Nitratiruptor sp.
AAAACCACGCGGGACTTGGCCTATACTACGACAAAAACAGCGTCAAAAGCATTTTCGACGGTCTCAAAGGTATCAACATCGCTGTTGAGACCGTCAGCGAATTTGTCTACTGCAACGAGTGCAAAACACTTGTGAGCACCAACACCTGCCCCCACGGCAGCCACCACCATATCTCCTACCATGCCGACTCCATACTAGAGCTTTTGGAACTTGGCATCTTGCCGCCGGCGGTGCTGGTACGAAAAGAGATCAGCGCCTTGATCTTGAGCGAGCTTTTTCCAAACCGCTTCAAGAATCTCCAAAAGCTCTACGCCGATTTGATTCCAAATTCCGGACTTTTGGAAAGGCACAGCGAAACGGAGTTTTATATCGAGCTGATGAAGCTCTACCAGACCACATCCCTCACCTAAGGAGAGAAGATGCGAGAGTGCTTTTTGACCGGATGTTTTGTGGGACGAGCGCCAAAGGCTCCGGGGACTTGGGGGAGTTTGCTTGGAGCCATCAGCGGCTGGGCGATTTTGCTTTTTTTGCCCCAATCTACTCTCTTTTTGCTTGTGATCCTCATCACCATCATCGCCATCAAGCAGATCAATCTCTACGAGGCGGCTACCGGTACCCACGACGATCCATCCATCGTCATCGACGAGATCGCGGGAATGTGGCTGGCTATCTCCATCCTCCCAAACACCCATCCCATCTGGATAGCCTTGGCATTTGTGCTCTTTCGCTATTTTGACATCACCAAGCCAAGCTACGTGGGACGGCTGGAGAAGCTGCCAGGCGGTATCGGAGTGATGGCCGACGATCTGCTGGCTGGCATCTTGGCTGGACTTATGACGGGCCTACTCTATGTAGGAGCGACCAAACTGCTATGAAGCTAGCCCTCGCCCACCCAAACGCCCTGTGGCTTTTGCTCCTGCTGCCTTGCTTCTTTCGATGCTATAGAGCAAGACTAGCTCTTTATTTTTTACGGATCGACCTTTTGCCAAAACTCTCTTTTGGCTCTTTTGCCGCTCCACTAGCCTATGTGATGCTAGTCATAGCCCTCGCGGCCCCCTTTAGCTACAGCGCACTGGAGCTTGGCGAGCGAAAGGGGCGGGACCTGGCCCTGGTGATAGACGCTAGCGGCTCGATGGAGGAGAGTTTTGGCCAAAAAAGCAAATTCGAGTTGGTCAAGCAGATGGCCACCAACTTTTTTAAAGAGCGCTTCGACGACAACATCGCCGTGGTGGTCTTTGGCTCTTTTGCCTACATCGCCGCACCCCTAACCTACGATACCAAAGCCTTGTCCTTTGTGATACGCTACCTAAAACCCTCCATCGCCGGCAACAACACAGCCATCGGCGAGGGGATCTATGAGGCTCTCAAAGCCTTGCAAAAGGGTAAAGCCAAACACAAAGTGATCATCCTCATCTCCGACGGCCACCACAACAGCGGGCGCATCTCTCCAAAAGAGGCGGTGGAACTGGCCAAAAAGCAAAAGGTACGCATCTACACCATAGGGCTTGGGGATGTGGATAAAAAACTGATGAGAAAAATCGCCAGCAAGAGCGGGGGAAGCTTCTTTTACGCCAAAACTCCAGAGGATTTACAAGCAATTTTCCAACGGCTCGACAGGCTCGAGCCAAGTCCCATCCGAAGTGGACACTACAGCGACCGCCATTGGCTCTTTTATCCCTTTTTGCTGGCGGCTTTTGCACTTTTTGTATGGATTTTATGGAGACAGGGATGAGTTTTGTCTATCCTTGGTGGCTAGCAGCCCTTATTCCACTATTTTTATGGGCTACTCTTGACAAAGAGCGCCTAAAGCAAGCTTCTCTTCCCCTTCCATCCAAGCTCATCATCCAAAACGCCGCTACAAAGTACCATCTACTCCCTTGGCTCTTGGCTCTACTCATCATCGCTCTGGCCCGCCCCGTAATCCAAAAGCCCCATACCACGACCACTTCTATTCGTCCTCTCTTCATAGCTTTGGATGTATCGGCCAGTATGCGGGCTCGTGATATCGAGCCTAGCCGACTGGAGTGGGCAAAGGAGGCTATCGCCAAGCTGGTGCAAAGAGCCCCCCTTAAAACCTCTCTTTTGGTCTTTACCTCCAACCCTTTGCTCATCGTCCCACCCACCGAGGATAAAGAGATGGCGCTGTGGGCATTAAGGAGCTTTGATACCTCCAATATCCTCACCCGCTCCACCGATATCCAAAAGCTTCTAGATTTCGTGGCGAGTTTCGAGGGTAAAAAGGAGCTGGTGATCTTTAGTGACGGGGGCAATGCCCAAAGCTTTCGCAAGCCCAAAAATCTCCGTATCCATTTCGTCCATACCGCCACAGCTTCCGGGGCTTTGATCCCCACAAAAGATGGCTACCTCAAACAAGAGGGGAAACTGGTGGTTACCAGACTCAACGAAGCTTTGGCCAAGATAGCCGATTTCAATTACAATACCGATAATTTCTTGCAAATTTTAAACAATATAGAAGCCAAATGGAGCACCAGCTACAAAAAAGAGCGCCAAGAGCTCTACTGGATACCGCTGCTTTTGACCATCTTGTTGAGTCTTTATATCTTTACCACCCTTTTTGATCCTTTTCTCAAGCGTCTGCGCCGCTTTGTCCCTTTGCTGCTCATAGCCATCACGCTGCATGCTTCTATACTGGACGAGATCACCATGGAGCGAGCCTACAAAGCCTACGAAGCTCACAAGTACCACAAAAGCGCCAAGCTCTTTGGCAAGCTCCCCTATCTGCAGGCGAAGTATGGCGAGGCGCTGAGCCTCATGCACCTTGGCAAATATGATCAAGCGGCCAAAATCCTAGCCGCCCTCAAAGCAAACGACCCAAAGACTCAGGCTCATATCCTCTATGCCAGAGGACTTTGCTACGAAAAGATGCGCAACTACGAAAAGGCCCGAGAGCTCTTCATCCAAGCGGCCCAGTTTGATAGTGATGAAAAGATCCTACGCCATATCCAAAAACTGGCCTTTAAAAAGAATGAAAAAAAGCCCGTCCCGCCCTTTGCCAAACAAAAAAGGATCTTGCAAAAGAGCGACAAAAAAGGAAACCGCAAAAAAGGGGCCGGAGGCTCCAATATGCAAAGCGCCGCCCTCGCCTCCAACTCCCAAGGGGGCAAAAAGAGCTCCAAAAAGCAAGAGGTCTTGGCCAAAAAGGGGAGCCAGATGCCGCTAAGCTCCGAGCTCTACCAGACAATCAATAAAGGATATATCCATGAGAGCACTCCTTGGTAGCCTTTTGCTAGCTTGCACGCTCCTAGCAGCGCCCTACACAATCACCCTCTCCAAAACCAAAGCCTACGAAAAAGAGCCCATCCACCTGCTGCTACGCTATAACGAGCCGCCAAAAGAGGAGATACTTTGGGTTAAATTCGCTCCCAAGCCCACGAAAGATTGGAAAGTGGTGCTTTTGGCCAAACGCACCACGCCCAAAGGGTATGAGCGAAGCTTTCTACTCTTTGCAAAACATTCGGGCAAACTCACACTCCCTTTGGAGCTTCGTATCAAACGAGCCTCCACACAAGAGATCCGCTCCGATATCTTGGGTACTGGATACGAGCAGACCGAGCTTATCAAAGGAGTTATCCAAACCATTCAAATCAAACCCTTGCGCTTGGCTATCCTCCCCGCCCCCAAAGCGGATCTGTATGGAGAGTTTCGGCTAGAATGGAGAGTGGACAAAACAAAAGCAAAACGCTACGAGCCGATCTATGTGACACTCAAGCTGCGAGGCAAGGGATACGACCAGCTCCCTCCCATCTGGCCGCAAACGAAACCAAAAGTCAAAATCCTAGCCGATACTCCTACCAAGAAAATCAGCTACAAAAGCGACGGAGCCCATATCGAGTATGAGCGTCAATTCGCCTTGCTCGCCGATCGCAACTTCACCCTCTTGCCTTTACGGCTCAAGCAGTTTGATTTTAGCGGCCTAACCACACTCTCGACCCCCGCCTACTCCATCGAAGTGGCCGCAGTACCCGAGCCCCTGCCATCCACGAGCACTCCACCTAAGATCGAGCCTTCCATTCACATCTTGGCCAAAATAGTCGGCTATCTTTTTGTTTTTGCCATGGGAGGGGTCACCGCCGTTTTGGGACTGTGGTGGCTAAGAAGAAAGCTTGGCAAAAAGTGGGAGATTCTTTTGGCCAAAGATGAGCGGGAGCTCTTGAGCCTGCTGGCTACCATGAGGGGATTTGAGAGTGAGCGCAAGCTTTTGGACGAGGCGATAAGCAGGCACAAACGGCTCAATCTATGGAAAATGAAACGCAAGATCATGAAAGGAATGAGATGATTTTCGAGGCTATCAAACAAGAGATCCAAAAGGTCATCGTAGGACAAGAGGAGATGGTAGAGGCCATCATCACGGCACTCCTGGCCGAGGGGCATGTGCTGCTCGAGGGTGTACCGGGGCTGGCCAAGACCACCACCATCAAAACTTTGGCCAAAGCCTTGGGCATAGAGTCTAAAAGGGTGCAATTTACCCCCGATCTGCTGCCCAGCGACATCCTAGGAGCGCAGATATTCAATCCCAAAACGGCCGAGTTCGTAACCAAAAAGGGTCCGATCTTTACCCATCTGCTGCTAGCCGACGAGATCAACAGAGCTCCGGCCAAGGTCCAATCGGCGCTTTTGGAAGCGATGCAAGAGCGCCAAGTCACCATCGGCGAGACCAGCTATCATCTTGGCTTTCCCTTTGTGGTGATGGCTACCCAAAATCCCATCGAGCAAGAGGGGACCTACCGCCTGCCAGAAGCCCAGCTGGATCGCTTCATGCTCAAGATCACCATAGGCTACAACGACGCAAAAGAGGAGCTGGAGATCTTGCAGCGCAGTGAAATAGGCTACAAGGCACAAATCACACAAGTAGCGGATATTGAGAGTCTGCAAAAGACAAAGGAACAGATCGAAAGAGTCGCCGCCGCCGACCCACTCAAAGAGTATATCGTCTCACTCATTATGGCTACCAGAACCCATCCCGATGTGCTTTATGGATCGAGCCCAAGGGGGAGTATCTCTTTGCTCAAAGCCGCCAAGGTAATGGCTTACCGAAACAACAGAGATTTCGTCACTCCAGACGATGTGCTCCATATGGCCAAGCCCACCATTCGCCATAGAGTTATTCTCAACTACGAAGCCAAAGCGATGGGCAAAAAAAGTGACGAGATCCTCGATGAGATCATCAAAAACACGCCTATTCCATGAAAAGCCTGATACTTCGCAGCAAAAAAGCGGTATTTGCCCATACTCATGGCATCTTTGGCGCAAGGCGAGGAGAGGGGTTTGAGTTTGTGGAGCTGGCCGGATACGACTATGCTAGTGACGCGAGGCGAATCGACTGGATGGCTCTAGCCAAAAGCGGAGAGCTCTATATGAAGATCTACGAAGAGGAGCTGGCCCAGCGTATCGCACTGGTGCCGTTGATCTGCGGCTCGCTCTATTTTGGCTATCAGCGATTGAAGTTTGAGATGCTCATCGAAGCCCTTGCTCTCATAGCCCATTCGGCTCTTTTGTGCCGTGAAGAGCTCACTCTTTTTTGGCAAGATCGCCCCTACAGGCCCCAAAGCCACTTTGAAGCGGACAAAATAGTACAAAAAATAGCCAAGTATCCTCCCATTGGCCAAAAGCTGCAATTTGAGGAGAGCTCCCTTTTTGCAAAGCTGCCAAACAGATCCTTGCTCATCATAGTAGGAGACTTTTTGGAGCCAATCAAGATCAAAGCCCTCGCAGCCAAACACGATGTGGTGGCTATCGCCCTGGCTTGTCGTCCCATTACGCTCAATACCCATGCCCAGCTCAAAGATGTGGAGAGTTTGAGGAGCAAAAGCGCCACTCTCACCCCCGCCA
>JALWCE010000149.1 GCA_027036935.1 Nitratiruptor sp.
AATATGCAGATCGTCAAAAAAGAGGAGTGGGAAAAGTATCGCCCCAAAGAGGGGGACAAGATCGAAATATTAGGATTTACCGGCGGGGGCTGATCGCACCACAATAGCTGCTGCTGCGGCAAATCCTCCATCATGGGTGAGGGAGATCGCTACCTCTTCGATTCCAAAAGCCTCTTGGACTTTGGGATCCAGCCGCACTTTGGGAGCTCCTCGCTCATCTTTGATGATCTCGATATCTTTAAATCCCAGCTCTTTGCCAATTCCAGTGCCGAGTGCCTTGGCTACCGCCTCCTTTGCCGCCCACAAAGCTGCGGCGCTCTGGGCGCTATGGCAGCGCTCTATCTCGCCAGGCAGCAAGAAGCGCTCCAACCCCTTTTGGCCAAAACGATCCAAAAGCCGCTCCATTCGTTCGATTTTGATGAGGTCAATACCTATCATTTAGCCTCTTTTTGATATTATTATAATAGATTTTAAAAAGAGGTGGTATGCAGAGGATTTTTTACTATTTGGGTTTGCCTTTTGTGCAGTTTTATCGGTCGTTGGAGGGGTTTGGGGCCTTTTTGATTTTTGAGCTCAAGCTTTTGCCGCTTTTTTTCAAACCGCCCTATCGGATCAAGGAGACGTTGCAGCAAATGGAGATTATTGGAGTGGGATCGCTTTTTGTCATCTCCTTGACCGCTATTTTTACGGGGCTTGTGGAGGCGATCCAGCTCTATCACGGCTTTCATAAGTTTGGTGCCGAGGAGTTTATGGGTTATACCATCTTCGTCTCCATCTCCAAAGAGCTAGGACCCGTTTTTGGCGCTTTGATGCTGATCTCACGAGCCATCAGTGCGATGACGGCAGAGCTGGGTACCATGCGGGTGACGGAGCAGATTGACGCCATCGATACCTTGGCCGTGGATAGTAAAAAGTATCTTATTATCCCTCGCGTGGTGGCTACGACCATTTCCACCCCTTTGTTGGTGATCGTATTTGTCTTTTTGGGTAATCTTGCGGCCTATTTGATCAGTGTCTACGCTTTGGGAGTCAATCCCACATCTTACAAAAATACCATTACTACGTACTTGGAGTTTAGCGATATTGGCACGGGACTTATCAAAGCGGTGGTCTTTGGCTATTTGATGAGTATCATTGGCACCTACATCGGCTACTTTACACGTGGGGGTGCGAGGGGCGTGGGACTATCGACCACCAAAGCGGTGGTCTACTCGGCGATGACCGTCTTTGCGGCCAACTATTTTCTCTCCACGCTCTTTTTGTTTTTGGATTGGTAGAAATATCAAAAAAACGAGTACGAGACTCCGATATAGAAATTTTTAAGAGAGAAATCGCTGCGAAACATGGCGCTTTGAAAAGAGAGCAGCCGAGAGAGCTTGACATTGATATCGTCATTATTCCACTTTTTGTACGTGTATCCCACGTACCCTTGAAGTTTAGGGGTAAATTGATACGAAAGAGCAAAGTCGAGTATGGAGTTTTTCCCGTCGATATGGGCTGAAGACTCTAAAAGGGAGTTGTGGATAGAACCGGTTTGGTAGTTGTACGAAGCCGATAAATGGGCCGTCAACTTATCGTATTGGTAACCAGCTTGGAGGATGGGTCCGATTTTGTAAGTGATAACGCGAGTTTTTGTGATATCAAGTGTCTTTAAAAGGAGTTTAAGCGATTTTGATAGATGTTTCATTTTCATAAAAGGAAAGGACCCTCCTGTATTGATCCCCCCGCTTACGAAAAATCTATTCTTTTGCCAAAGAGGATAAAGAAGTGCCACGTTTATATCGATACCCCGTACTTTGTAATTGACAGGAGTCGTAAGAGGTGTAAACTCGTCTATAATATCGTTCATCGAGCCTATAAAGGGCCATTCATAGGTTAAAGGCTTTGTAAAAAAGGTAGTAAGTTTGTCAAGTTTGTCGCTCTTGTACAGATCTATGGAATAGGAGAGTTGTAAGTTGTAGGGCAGCTCTATATTTCTATCCCGCAGGGTGAGGGTGGTAATATCAAGCGAGCAGTCGGCACTAAAAAGAGAGTTCATAGAGCTTTTGAGATGAAAACTCCCTTTTCCTACATCGATCTCTACGGCAAACAGATGAGTACAAAGGGCACAGGCTACAAGCATGGTGACTCGTTTGAACATAATTTCTCCTTTTTGGGGTTTAGTCACACTTTTGGATACCAAGGGCGTGTAGAAGCTCCTCAAAAAATGGACCAGCCTTTTTATCATAATCATCGTGAAATTCTATCACATACTCCCCTTTGCCCACCTCGTTGGGTTCGATAGTAATTTGTGGGGATATATGGTATTTGGCTACAAGTTCATTGAGGGTGTCGCAGATGCGTTTTTTCTCTTCCAAAGAGTCATACTCTAGCTCCAATTTGGAGTATCTCTCCTCCATTGCGATATGGGCTTTACAGCTTTTCATCTTTTCTCCTTTCATTTGGTTTTGGCAGATTCTACATCCAGTCTATAATCTTTTCGACGCTCTGGACTATGAAAGTTTTTAAAGTGGTGGGTTGGAGCGGTTTATTCGGTATGACCGCTTTGGTAAAGCCTTGGCCAGCCGCCTCTTTGAGCCGCAGATCTTGCATCATCACCTCTTTGATCTCACCCGTAAGACCCACCTCGCCTAAAAAGATGCTCTCCTCGCTTAAAGGGCGGTTGCGAAAAGAGCTCAAAATTGCCGCTATTACCGCCAAATCCGCAGCGGTTTCGGTAATTTTGATGCCGCCAGCTATATTTATAAAAACATCATACTGGTTAAAGGGCAGATCGAGCTTTTTTTCCAAAAGAGCCAGCAACATCGTGAGGCGATTAGCGTCGTAGCCGGTAGTGCTGCGTTTTGGGTTTGGGTAGCCGCTTTGGGCGACGAGGGCTTGGACTTCAAGGATAAGAGGACGGCTCCCCTCCATTACAACGGTAGCTGCCGAACCAGTTTGGGCGCGTTTGCGACTAAAAAATTTTCTGGCGATATTTTTGGCGCTTACTAACCCTTTTGAGGTCATCTCAAAGATTCCAACTTCGCTAATAGAGCCAAATCTGTTTTTAAAGCCTCGAAGCAGGCGCAGCTCTTTAGAGCTGTCCCCTTCAAAATAGAGCACGGTATCTACCATATGCTCTAATACTCTAGGACCGGCGATAGAGCCCTCTTTGGTGATATGACCGATGATAAAGATTGGCAGCATCATCGACTTGGCCAGACGCATAAGCTCAAAAGTGACCGCTTTGACTTGGCTTACCGTCCCAGGAGCCGAGGGGATATCTTCTGAGTAGATGGTCTGAATGGAGTCGATCACCAGCAGATCGTAGTGCTCTTGAGTTAAGTGCGCTAGAATATTTTCTAAAACAAGCTCATTGAGTAGATAGAGATTTGGGTGGTTGGCTTTGATACGGTTGGCTCGGATCTTGATCTGTCCGGCGGACTCCTCGGCGCTGACATAGAGGACTTTTTTACCCCTTTGGGCCAAATTGGCGCAGACTTTGAGCAAAAGAGTCGATTTGCCCACTCCCGGACTCCCGCCTACTAGCACCAGCGAGCCGCCAACCAATCCGCCGCCAAGGACAAGATCAAGCTCTTCGCTGCCCGTGGGGATGCGCTCGATTTTCTCCTCATTTATCTGAGTAATAGGCAAGGCTGCGCTTTTGGGTGTACGTTGAAGTGTTTGGAGGCTCTTTTTTTGTTCTTCGTTTAATTCTAAAAAGCTCTCCCACGCCCCGCAATTTGGGCATCTACCCAGCCATTTGCCGCTTTTGTGGCCGCAAGCTTGACACTCAAAAAGACTCTTTTTTTTGGCCATTATGCTACTACTTCTGTGTCAGATAGGATGATTTTCAAAATCTTTGGGCCCAAAACCATATCAAAAATATATCGCCATAGTACGATAGTGGCCACCATCAAGAGAATATAGATCAAAGCGATCCATTTATGCTCCGTAAAATCAAACTGCTCATCTTTAAATCGTCCCCATACCACTCCAACATAAAAGAGTATGATGATACCCACTCCTATGTAAAAAAGCCACTCCAAATCACTCAAAAATCGCATTTAAAATAGTCTCTACATACTCATTTGGATCAAAAGGAGCGAGATCTTCCATCTTCTCTCCAGTACCCACATACAAAATAGGCAACCCCAGCTCGTGGGAGATACTCAGCAGAGCTCCCCCCTTTGCCGTGCCGTCCAGTTTGGTGACGATGATGCCATCTACGCCTACCATCTCGTTAAAAGCCTTTGCTTGGCTAATAGCAGAGTTGCCCTGAGTGCCGTCAAGCACTAAAAGCTTGCGATGGGGGGCTTTGGGCATCGCTTTGTCGCTGATACGGACAATCTTTTTGAGCTCTTCGGCCAGATTGTTTTGGGTATGGAGCCGTCCTGCGGTATCGATGAGGACGTGGTCATACCCTTTGGATTTGGCTTTTTGGATCGTATCGTACGCCACTGCGCTTGGATCATGGCCTTGCTTGGTGGCGACGATGGGAAGATTGAGCTTTTTGGCCCAAAGGCTCAGCTGCTCGATGGCCGCCGCTCGAAAGGTGTCGGCGGCTCCAAGGATCACGCTTTTGCCCTCTTGCTTGTAGCGATAGGCCAGCTTGGCTATAGTGGTGGTTTTGCCCGCACCATTGACTCCAAGGATCAGCTCCACGAAGGGCTTCACATCCACTTGCGGCGGGGTGGCCGGTTTGAAAAGAAAAAGCAGTTCGTTTTTTAGAGCCACTTTGTTGATTTTGGAGGGTAAAGAGGCCAAGATCTTTTCGATGAGCTCATACTCCACATCCGCTTCTATCAACAGCTCCTCAATCTCCTCTTTTGTCGCCCACTTCTTCTTTTTGGGAATATTTTCTTCAATATTTTCTACCGTTTTTTTAAGCGCTCTTTTAATAAATCCAAACATTTCACTCTCCCAACGCTTTTTTGATATCTATACGCAAAATCTCTAAAGGTGTTGCTCCGATATAGTGGATAAAATATTTGCCGTTTCTAATAAGAACCATCAAAGGTATTGGCATGTTGGCTGGAGCGTGTAAACGCTCATAAAGGAGTTTTGCAAACCTTTCATTCTCTTTATAGCTGGTGGAGAGGAAAAAGTCAATACCCTCTTGTTTTTTAAATTTTTTTGGATTTTTGGGTTGGTCGAGTAAAAATCCGTAAAGACGCACTTTTTGACCAAAATCTTTTTTAATCTCTTTAAGTTCGGGGATTTGGGCTTTGCAAGAGGGGCACCAAGAAGTAAGAAACAAAAGTATCGCCACTTTGGGTTTGTCGGATATATCAAAAGTATCTTGATGGAGCTCTATGTGTATTTTTGAGCCGTTGATATCGTAAAAATCAAATATGGGCGGGAGGCTTGGTTTGGGTCTGGTCTGCTCTTTTGGCTCTTTGTGTTTTTCGCATCCGCTCAAAAATAAAGATAAGGATATGGGGACAAGTGCTATAATTAACAAAACGGCGATTTTTTTCACGTTTTTACCTTTTACTCTTTTGTACTACAATGGGTTAAGCATTATAGTCAAATAAGGCTTAAAATGGGGTTGGATAAAAAGCGTTTTCGTCAGGAGTGTAAAAAGCGTCTCTTCAAAAGATCGAGTAGAAAACTTGATAAGGAAGTAGAAGAAAATCTCAATCTGCTTTTAACACATCTGCGAGTAAAAAATATATTGGCTTTTGTTCCTATGGCTCATGAGCCAAATATATTAAAATTTTTTATGAAACTTCGTTATAGATACAACATATTTGTACCTTTTATGCAAGGTGCAAGCTTCAAAATGGTAAAATTGCGCTTACCTTTACAGACGAGAGCATTCGATATCAAAGAGCCTCCCAACACTTTTTTCAAAACTCAAATAGATCTGGCCATCGTACCCGTTCTCGGGGTGGACGGGGTATTTCGTCGCATCGGTTTTGGCAAAGGGATGTACGATAGATTTTTTGCCGATTTACATTATCGGCCGATTGTGGTTTTTTTACAGAAACAAGAGTGTATAACAAGCCAAAAGGTGACGGACGGATATGATGTGCAAGGAGATTTTTTGATAACCCCGAAAAAAATAATAGTACGAGGGGATAGCCATGTGGGTAGAGATTTTAGTAGGAAGTTCTGCCGCCATCATAAGCGGCGCTGCGGGATATTTCTTATCCAAAAAGATAGAAAAAGATAAACTTAAAATTTATGAAGAGCGAGCCAAGGCAAGAGCCAAGGCGATAGAGCATGAAGCGGAGAAAGTACTCCAAAACGCCCATTTAGAGCTTCAAAAAAATGAGATAGCTCTAAAAAGGGAGTTTGAGCGCAAACTCGAAGAGCTCAAAAGAGATTACGACCAGCGTTTTGATGAGCTGATGGAAAAAGAGATAGCTATGAAACAGATGTTTCAAGATCAGCTCGATCATATCTCCGCCGAAAAAGAGGAGATCAAAGCCGAAAAGGAGCGGCTCAAGAAACTTGAGGAGGAGTATAAACGCCTTAAAGAGGAGTATACCCAAAAGTACAACGAGGTGTTAGAGGCTTTGCAGCAGCAAGCGGGTCTTACGATGGAAGAGGCTAAAGCGTTGGTGCTTCAAAAAGCAGAAGAGGAGAGCAGAGCCGATATCGCCAATATCGTACGAAAATATGAGGAGGAGGCCAAAAGGGAGGCCAAACGGCGGGCTAACTACATCATCGCTCAAGCGACCACTAGATATGCCGGAGAGTTTGCCGCCGAGCGCCTGATCAATACTGTGAGCATCCCAAGCGACGATATCAAAGGGCGTATCATAGGTAAGGAGGGGCGAAACATCAAAACGCTTGAGATGCTTTTGGGTGTGGATATCATCATCGACGATACGCCAAACGCCATTATTCTTAGTTCTTTTAACCTCTATCGCCGAGCGATCGCTACAAAAGTGATAGAGCTTTTGGTAGAGGACGGGCGTATCCAGCCAGCCCGTATCGAAGAGATTTACGAAAAGGTCAAAGAGGAGTTTGATCAGCAGCTGCTTGAAGAAGGGGAGAATATCGTTATTGATCTAGGAATTGGCAGCGTTCATCCGGAGATCCTCAAACTCATTGGCCGCCTCAAGTTTCGAGCCAGCTATGGCCAAAACGCTTTGGCCCACTCTTTGGAGGTGGCGCATCTAGCCGGTATTATGGCCGCTGAGATGGGAGGGGACGAGATTTTGGCCAAAAGAGCTGGACTACTCCACGATATCGGCAAGGCTCTGACGCACGAGTACAGCGGCAGTCACGTAGATTTGGGGGCTGAGATCTGCAAGCGTTACAAAGAGTCCGATGTGGTGCTCAACGCCATCTACGCGCATCACGGGCATGAAGATCCCAAAACCATCGAAGCCGCCGCCGTCTGTACCGCCGATACTCTTAGTGCCGCACGGCCCGGAGCCAGACGGGAGGTGCTCGAAGCCTTTCTCAAGCGGGTTCAAGCCATCGAGGAGATCGCCCTCTCCAAACCCGGCGTCAAAAAAGCCTATGCCATCAATGCCGGGCGGGAGGTGCGAGTCATTGTCAACGCCGATTTGGTCACGGATAATGAAGCGGTGCTTTTGGCCAAAGAGATTGCCAAAGACATCGAAGCGGGTGTTCAGTATCCCGGCGAGATAAAGGTCAATGTGATACGAGAAAAACGAGCCGTGGAGCTGGCTCGCTAATCCTCCTCGTGGGGGGAGTCGTCATAGGGATCAAGATGGATGGTAAAGTGCCATTTGGAGCTAGGATCGAGCCGCTTGATCTGCTCCTCGATCCTGTCCGATACAGTGTGTGCGTCTAAAAGGGAGATATCTGGCGTGAAGACCACATGCACATCCACGAAATTGGTATCGCCGCTGCGTCTGGTACGCAGATAGTGATAGGCAGTTACTTCAGGCTGGCTTGAGATAATTTGCTTGATCTTTTGCACTATCTCCTCATCCAGCGCCACATCCAGCAGCATCAGCGTCCCTTCTTTGATCAGTGCATAAGCCTCTTTGATAATGTACAAGGCGATGACGATCCCAAAGATTCCGTCGATCCAGTGCCATCCGGTCAAATAGATGATGAGTAGTGAGAGCAGGACCGCAGAGTTGGAATAAAGGTCTGTTTTGTAGTGCAGGGCGTCAGATTTGATCACCATATTTTTAGTCTTTTTATAGACATGATTGAGAAAGAGCACCAGACCTCCGGTGAGGATGATAGATACGACCATCACAAGGATAGATGGACCTAAGTACTCGATACGCTGGTGGTGGAGGATGTTCATTAGCCCTTTATAGAAGATGAAAAGTCCCGAGATGGTGATGATGGTCCCCTCGATGACCGCCGCTAGGGCTTCTATCTTGCCAAGTCCGTAGTTGAACTTTTTGCTCGGCGCTTTCTCTGCTTTGGAAATGGCGAAGTAGTTGAACATGGAGACGGCGATATCAAGGATCGAGTCAATGGCACTGGCCAGCACCGCAGCCGAGCCGCTCATAATGCCCACGAGCAGCTTGATAATCACCAAAATCCCCGCTACCACGCTGGCTACTACCGTAGCGCTCTTTTGCAAAGTCATCGGCTTCCTTTGAGATTTTTGGGCAATTGTAGCTAAAGTAGGCTTAAAATCTTGGGAAGATTTTGGGCGATGAGGTGGTTGGAGCGCTCCATGTTTTTTGGATCGAAGTGGTCCGAGACTATTTTGAGGATGGTGATAGGCTGGCGGTAGAGTTTGGCGGTGCACACTAGAGCCGAAGCTTCCATATCGGCGAGCCCTTTGTGGGGAGTAGCGGCTGGACGGGAGTGGGTGGTACAGGTTTCATTTGGCAACATATCCAATAGAGGTAGATGATAGACGTGATAGGTATCGGCGTCGATGACTTTGCGGATGTGGTAGAGGCGGCCGATCTCTTCTCCAGCAGCCAGTCCGATATTGAGCACGGGCTGGGGATAGAGGGCGAGGATATGCGAGAGCGAGGCCGCAGCCTTGCACTTGCCGATCCCTCCAATGAGGAGGGTATGGGCACCTTCATAGATGGCAAAGGGGACTTTTTGCTTTTTTTGCAGCCCCAAAGCTTCGATAATGGGTCTTGCTTCCGTTGTCGTCGCGCAGTAGATGATCATGGTATGATTATATCACGATCGACTATAGGCTGGCGAAAGGGCTCTATGAGGTCGAAGACGAGGGTGGGCTTTTTGTAGTTGGTGGAATGGAGAAAAGAGTAGTAGATGTTGAGTCCCTCTTTGATAGCGAGAGATTAGATACGGTTGTAAAAGATAGCATAGCTGTAGTTGAGGGCTTGGTTGATGGGGTCGCGGGAGTCTTTATAGGTGCGTTGGAAATGAGGCAAAGCTGTGCTCCATTTTTTAAAAACAGGGCAGTGAAGTAGAGGATTTTGGAGTCTTTTGTCGCAGATGGCAGCATATATTGCTAAAATTTTTATACTATAAGTGTAGCCTAAGGTTTTTGAAAATAGGATGAGAAAAAGGAGAAAATGGTGCAATCGATTCAATTTATCGTCAAAGCGGACTACTCTGCTCCTCCTTTTATTGGCTCGATGGTGCGAGGAGCGTTGGGGCAGGCGCTCAAAGAGGTGGTTTGTGTCAATCCCAATTTCAAGTGTCAGGGCTGCTTTGCCAAAGAGAGCTGTCTATACTACGATATGTATGAGGCTAAAAAGCGTTTCCACAATTTTCGTCTGGACTTTGCGCTTTGGCCAAAGTCGCTGGAGTTTGGTATACGGCTGTGGGCACAAGCGGGTCAAAAGTATCCTTATATCCTGAGCGCCTTGCATCGGATGCTGAGCGTCAAGGGATTGGGTCCTAAGAGGGAGCGGGTGGAGAAATTTGAGATATGGAGCAAGGGTATACCGATCTATGAGGGCAAAAATTTTATCCAGCGGCATTTGGAGCCAAAAAATTTTCAAATCGACACTTTTTGTCCACGAGTCTGGCTACAATTCAAGACACCGGTACGGCTCAAGAAGAATGGAAGATTTTTACGCCCGGATAATTTGGGGATTGAAGAGGTGCTCCTATCCATAGCGGGGAAAAAGAGCTTTTATGAGGGTGAGGGGATATATATAGAAAAATTTCCCAAAGTGGAGGCCAAAGAGCTTAGGATGGTAGATTTTGAGCGGTACTCTAACAGACAAAAGAGCAAGATGAAAATAGGCGGGGTGATAGGGTGGATGAGGTTGAGCGGTCTGACGCCCCAAACTTATGAGCTGCTGAGATTTGGCGAACTCGTAGGCGTTGGGAAGCTTGGGACCTTTGGACTAGGAAGCATGGAAGTAAAGGAGATAGAGTGAAAGAGGTTAAAAAGATCGCACTGGCGGCGTTGCTGCATGATATTGGGAAGTTTGCCCAAAGAGCCGATATTCCTCTTAGAGAACCTTTTCAAAAGGGAGAGTACGGCTACAAACATAGCGCGTATACGGCTCAAGTGTTACAAGACTACTTTAATGATATCGAGGGATATCATCAGTATGCCTTTGAACATCATATAGTAGGTCCTACGAGCGACGAGGAGTCGTGGATCGTGGCGGCTGCGGATAGATTGGCAAGCGGTTTTGAGAGGGAGGAGTTTGAGGAGTACAATACCCAGCAAGAAGATTTTCGCCGCCAGCGATTGATGGGCATTTTTGACGAGTCAAAACGCCATGCGATCGCTCCTTTGGGTGTGGATACCATCTTTGCGACGGATCAAAAGCCCAAGGGGAATGAGGAGAATGAGTATAAATCTTTATGGGATGGGTTTGTGGGGGAGCTAGAGAAGCTCTATAACGCCTCTGGCACGCAATCAACGGATCTGTTGGCTTTGGAGTATCTGCTTAAAAAATATACGAGCTTTATCCCAAGTGCTACCACATTCAAAGGAAAATATAAACCGCTTAAAGCCAACATCCCTTTGTACGATCATCTGCACGCCACCGCTTTGTTTGCGGCGGCGATCGCCGCTTTGTCGCCAGCTAGGCGCAAAGAGGTGATAGAGTACTACCGCTTCAAGGACAAGGAGCCGCCAAAGGGGAGTTTTTTGCTACTTAACGGGGATTTTTTTGGTATCCAGCAGTTTATTTTTAATGATATTGAGACAAAAGCGGCGGCAAAAGTACTACGGGGCAAATCCGCTTTTGTGCAGATACTCTCAAGAACCATCGCTTTGCATATAGTCAAAGAGACGGGTGTGGGACCTTTGGGCATTATATCGGAGGCTGCCGGGAAGTTTGAGATTTTGTTGCCAAACGAGCCCGCAGTAGTCCAAAAACTGCATAGGCTCAAACAAAAGCTTGATAGCTACTTTGTTCGCTCCTTTTTTGGGGAGACAGGCGTGGGACTTAGCTGGATAGAGTGTGGGATAGAGGATTTTATCAAAAAAGGAGCCTATCAAAAGCTTCGGGATCGGCTGGCCGAGGAGGTTGAAAAAGTAAAGTTGCGTAAATTTTCTTTACACGAGCGATCCTATAACATAGCGTGGGAAAAGGGGCTTAGTAACGCAAACCAATGTTTTGCTTGTAAAAAGAGGATTGGAAAGAAGCGCCACGATGTAGAAAAGCTGGTTTGCGATAGCTGTTATCGCTACATTCTCATAGGCAAACATCTGGCCAAGCCCAATTTTATGCGAATCTCTTACCAAAAGAGCGATATAGAGATTTTTGAGGGCTACTATCTTGATTTTCCTCAAAAAGCCCATATCGACGATATGAGCGTGGCTTTGTATGACATAGCCATAGACGAGGAGTTTCGCGGTTATCCCAAATGGGAGATAGGCGCGTATGTGGCAACGGATGAGAATGGAGCGATTGTAACGTTTGAGGAGTTGGCGAAGCGAAGCGTCAAAGAGGGGATCAAAGAGGGCAAGCGGGAGTTTGGCGTTGAAGCTTTGATGAGTCTTAAAGGTGATGTGGACAATATGGGCAATTTTTTGCGCAAGCAAAGCTTTGGCTCCTTTGCCAAGTACAATTTCTTTAGCCGTTTGATGGACTATTTTTTTAGCGTCTATGTGCCTCATCTGATGAGAAAAAAGTATCCCAATACCTACACCGTTTTTGCCGGAGGGGACGATCTGTTCGTACTTGGAGCGTGGGATGAGACGATTGAGCTGGCCAAGGAGGTGCGAAGAGATTTTATGCGATTTGCTCAAGGCTCTGGGCTGAGTTTTTCTGTGGGGATGGTGATGAGCAAACCTACCAAACCTATATCCTTTATCGCAGAGTGGAGCGAAAAAGCTCTTGAAAACGCCAAAGAGATGAGTGGTAAGGATGCGATCTTTCTCTTTGGCGAAACGATCAAGTGGGATGAGTACTTTCAAGAGGAGCAAGAGTGCGGCGTGCTTGATCACTATCAAACGACCGCCTTTTTCTATCGCCTTTTGGAGCTTAGCGATATGAGCAAGAGAGCTTGGCAAGGAAATCCGCAAGGGACGATGTGGAAATCCAAACTACGCTATATGTTTGCAAGAAATATAGATCCAAAATTTATGGGTGATTTGGCTGTTTTGGACAAGTTGATCGAAAGACATCCCCAAAAGATGCGGGTCTGTTTGAGCGAATATATCTACAAAAGACGAAAAGCATAACAAAGGAGAGAGAATGCCAAAGTTTTATCTAAAACCGGATGATAAGCTTTTTGATGAGGTGGCGCTGGAGTGGGCCAAAGCTATTTATGGAGATAAGAAAGATCCCTTAACCAATAAAAATCAGATACGAAACTTTTATGACAAAATTTTGGAGTTTTACGATAAAGTCTATGTCCAAAAAGAGGAGTTTGAGGATGTGCGCCCTTTTTTGAAGATGCTCAAATCCAAAATCGAGTACGCCAAAGGGCGAAAGGTGGCCAAAGGGGCGTTTGTGGAGTTTATCAAAAAAGGGATCGATAGTATCCAAACCAAAGAGGATCTTAAAAACTATAAACTCCTTTTTGAGGCGGTCATAGGATTTTTTATCGGTATAGAGTACGACAAGAAAAACGCAAAGGGGTCAAAATGAAGATTATCAAACTAGTAGGCGAGATGGAGGTAATTACCGGACTTCATATCGGAGGCGGGGACGATACGATGCGAATAGGAGGTATCGATACTCCCGTTGTCAAAGATATCAACAGCGACAAGCCCTATGTGCCCGGCAGCAGTCTTAAAGGCAAGATGAGAAATTTACTCGAATGGAGTTTAGGTACGCCCCATATAACCGAAGGGCAGCCTTTAGATTCTACATATCTTGACGATCCCGCATTTGAGGAGAAAAAAGAGGCACTGCAAACACTCCTTAAGCTCTTTGGGGACAAAAAAGGAGAGAGCGGGATAACAAGGGCGAGTTTTGGGGATTGTCGGCTGAGCGAAAGCTCAAAAGAGATGAAACTGAGCGAGGCGAAGTTTGAAAATACCATCGATCGGGTCAAAGGGACGGCGCTCAATCCTAGACAGACCGAGCGGGTGCCCAGCGGCGTGCGTTTTGTCTACGATATCCGTATTAAAGTCTTGGACGAAGATGACGAACAAAGTTTTAAAGATATGATCCAAAAAGGTTTAGAACTCATCGAAAACGATTTTTTAGGCGGAAACGGAAGCCGTGGGTATGGACGGGTAAAGTTTCACAATAAAGAGCAGTGGGAAGAGATACAACTATAAAGAGTGCGTTATGAAACTATATAAAGCGACCATAGAACCAAAAAGTGCCTTTGCCACCTCTTTAAAAGGGGATACCCTTTTTGGTCATCTGTGCTGGTATTTACATTTTATGGGCGAGGATTTGGGCAAGATGATGCAAAACTATGAGCAAGAGCCTCCTTTTGTAGTCTCAGATGCTTTTTTTACAGGATTTTTACCCAAGCCAAAACTGCCCTCGAATATTTTGGGGGAGAGTATGGAACAAAAAAAGCTCAACCGCAAAAGGCGTTGGGTGCGTTATGAGGATTTTGTGCGGGGCGATTTTTCTAAGCCTTGCGAGATTGAAGATCCCGTCGCTCAGCGTGTGCACAACTCCGTTGATTATCGCTCCTCTCATACGGGGGGCGATTTCTCTCCTTTTGCCTCCAAGGAGTATATGCCCTCACAAAAGGAGATCTATCTTCTTATCAAGGAGGCGTTTGTAGAGCCGGTACGCAAGGCTTTGGTTTGGATGGGTATTGATGGATATGGAAAAGACCGCACGATCGGCAAGGGGCGCTTTGAGGTACTGGCTTTTGAGCAGATCGATTTTCCCCCCTCAAACGAGTATCAAATGGCGCTTTCGCCTTTGGATCCGTATGGCATAGAAGAGATTTGGTACGAGAGTTTTGTGCGATTTGGGAAACTTGGGATGGATAGAGCGACCACGAACCCTTTTAAACGCCCTTTGGTATTGGCAGATACCGCAGCAGTTTGCAAAGGAATGCAAAACAAGCGATATGTGGGACGAGGTATTAGAGGTGTAGCGAGCTGGGATGATGTGGTCCATCAAGGGTATGCGATACTGTTTTGTTTTGGAGTGAAGAGATGAATAGCTACTATCTTAAACTTACCACTCTCTCGCCCGTACATATAGGTAGCGGCGAAGTCTATGAGCCTATCAATTTCGTTATAGACGGGGAGTATTTGTATGAGTTTGACGAAGAGATCTTTTTTCAAAGCCTAAGTCTTGCCGAACAAAATCTTTTGCTCAAAAAATCTGAGGATCTGTTTGCTGTGATAGCCTTTTACAAAGATCATGCCGCTTACGCCAAAAAGCTGTACAACTATAAAATTCCCGTAGATAAAAATATTGCAAATCGTTATAAGAGTGCTTTTAACAAAGATGGAAGCAAAAACCAAAATCAGTTTACGATCGATCGCTTCTACCGCTCGCCCAACACCTACTTGCCGGTTATCCCGGGTAGTTCGATAAAGGGGGTGCTCGATACGATTTTGCACATCTATGCCAAGCCCGAGGTGGCATCCAATGAAGTGCGACAAAAGCTCAAAGTTTCTGATGCTTTGTGTATCAAAGAGCCACAGGAGCGTATAGGGATAGCTCAAAGAGTCTACAAAAATGATCTTACCTCTACAAAAAAAGGAAATATCCCCATAAATTTGGAGTTCCTTAGAAAAGATAACGAGTTTATCTGCAAGATTGATACCCAATTTTCTTGGGGATATATCCTACGCAATGTAGAGAAGTTTTTTAATGAGGGACAGCGTCAAAGCCGATTTGTAGCTATTGCTCCAAACTCCTTTACTCTTCGTATCGGAAAATTTAGCGGCAAACCTTTTACCGTTTATGATCTAAGAAAAATAGGGCAGGTCAAGACGAAGATGGTCTATGGCCAAGAGGAGTTTGGATGGGTGCAAGTCCAAAGAGTCGAAGAGAAAGAGTGGCGAGAGCTTTTTACAGAGTATGAGAGGCTCAAGGCAAAAAGAGTTGAGGAGATCCAAAAAAGGCGTAGGCAAATTAGAGAGAAGTTTCGCAAAGAGCAAGAGGAGCGCAGACAAATCCAAGCGGAAAAAGCAAGAAGAGCCAAGGAAGAGGAGAAAAAGGCAAAAGAGCTCAAGGAGGCTGAGGAGAGGAGATTGGCACAGATGAGCCCTTTTGAAAAGGCGTTGTACGAGCTGCAAAAAAACAATCCAAATCCACAAGAGACAATTGATATCCTTCTTTTTAACGCCATTAAAAGCGGCAAGCTTCAACAATTTCAATGTGAAGCGCTTCGGAGACTCAAAGATGAGATGATAAAACTAAAAAAGTGGGTAAAGACCTCAAAAAAACCGCAAAAAGATAAAAAATATAAGCGAACGCAAGAAGTGATAGAAATGCTAAAAGAGTGTGATAAAAGGATCAGCAATGGCTAAAGTTTTAATATCATCGGTTGGCGTTGGGAATAAAATAAATGGGGGCTATCAAACGGCTACTTACGAGTATAAAGGAAAGAGACAATCGACCCCTTTTATTTCCAAGGCGCTGGTGGAGTTTTTGGATATTGATAGGCTCTTCTTGTTGGGGACAAGGGGCTCTATTTGGGATAGTGTCTATGCCGAATTTGGCGGCGAGGATGAGGAGATAGAGCTGGCTCTTTGGGATAAAAAAGAGAGAAATAGTATCGATGAGGAGGATTTGAGAATAGTACAAAATCAAATCGATAAATTTTTGGGTAGTGTGGGCTCACGATGCTTTTTGATAGAGTATGGGATCAATGAAGAGGAGTTGTGGAAAAATTTTGGTATCTACCTAAAAATTTTGGACCATTTACAAAAGGGAGATGAGGTCTATATCGATATTACCCACTCTTTTCGCTCTTTGGCGCTCTTTGGTCTGGTGATGACTCAGTTTGGTCATACGATCAAAGAGAAAAATTTCAAAATAGCCGGTATTTTGTACGGAATGTTTGAATACAAACATCACAATAATGGGATCACTCCTATAGTCGATCTAAAAATATTGTATGATCTAATCGAGTGGATGAAAGCCATTGAGAATTTGACCCAGTACGGCAATGCGGATAAAATCGTAGAGTTACTGGGCGGAGATGAGGAGCTCAAAGAGGAGAGAAAGATTTTTAACAACTTCTCCCTCTCGCTTCGTATGGCAAATCTCGCCTCCATAAAAAAGAATATCAACAGCTTGGATAAAAAGCTCAAAATCATCCAAAATTCCTCCAATCCCATTATCTCGCTTCTTTCAGAGGAGTTGATCGATTTTGTCCAAAGGCTCAACAAAGAGAAACTATCCGATTTTCAGCTGGCCATTGCCGAGTGGTTTTGTGAGCACAAACACTATGCCTTAGGCTATGTGGCGCTAGTGGAATCTATAGTAACAAAAGTGTGTGAGCGTAAAGGTTATGCGGTAGACGAAAAAGAGGCAAGGGATCGAGCCAAAAGAGAGATAAGCCAAATCGATAACACGCTTTATTATAAGATTTATCAATCTGCCAATAGAATACGAAATGATATCTGTCACCAAATAGGCAAAAGAGAGACCTCGCTTCTAAATGATGCGAACAATTTGGAGCGATATATCCAAAAGACCAAAGAGATTTTTGAGCGATTGGAGAAAAAGGGATGAAACTGCATCTCTTCTTCTCCCACCGTCTCACCCAAGCTCAGACACAAGACGCAAAGGAGCATTTAGGAGTTGAGGAGTTTGTCTATTTGCCGCCAAAATTGCAACAGCTCTTTTCCAATGTTCCGCCCCATCTTGAGAGCCTTGACGAGTATGTGCGTCCTTTTGTGGAGTATTTGTTCAAAGAGGCTAAAGTGGGGGATTATGTTTTGATCCAAGGCGACTTTGGACTAATCTATCGCTTAGTGGAGATATCCAAAGCCCTTGGGCTCATCCCCATTTATGCAACCACAAGACGGATTGCCCTCGAGCGACAAGAAGGGGAGAAAAATATCAAGCTCTCGGCTTTTGAGCATGTGCGCTTTAGGAGATACTAATCGATGAAAAAAAGTGAAAATATCCTCTATTTTATCCATCATATCATCAAAAACCGCCGTTTTTGCACCAAAGAGATGGCCCAGACGCTGGGCACTTCCCACAAGACCATCCAGCGTTACATCAAGGAGGTGGAGGAGTTTTTTGGGATAAAGTTTTTGAGGTATGAAAAGGGGTGTTACTATCTGCCCGATACCGCTGCTTTGCGTACAATATTGATAGAGCCAAAAGATATTGAGGATTTTGAGCGGGTATTTGATCTCTTGGCGATGGCGGATACCTCTTATGTGCGGTTTTTGGGTATTGATGACTCTTTGGCCCAGAAACTGCTCAGCGATGAGATGAGAGTCTACAAACTCAAAACGCCGGTATTTGAGGAGTTAAAAAGATTTGAGCTGCTCAAGTCTCTCAAACGGGCGATAAAAGATCGCCGTTATATCGATATCCATTATCATAGCAACCAAGACTACTTTTATAAAGAGGCCAAACCTTTGCGTATCCTCTTTGCGGAGGGCAACTGGTATCTAGCTGCTTTGACCAACGATCCCCTCAACAACGGCTTTAAATTTCTTCGTATCAATTTCATCCGAAATATCGAGGTACTGCCACACACTTTTCAACGGGTGTTGG
>JALWCE010000150.1:0-500 GCA_027036935.1 Nitratiruptor sp.
CCAAAAAATCCTCCCACACCGATAGCCAGCAGCAGCTTCATTGGCCAAACTTTGGATGTTTGTACAAAAGCACCTCGATATCTTCGAGGGTGACGAGGGCCTCTTGGAGTTTGGGGTCTATTTGATTGAGAAAACCTCGGATCTTGCTCTCACTGTCGATCATCTCGATCACGAGGGGCAGCTTTTGGCTCATACTCCAGACATTGAAGCTTCTAATCTCGCTGTGAGCCCCCATTCCCGCCACCGCTTTATAGACCGTGGCACCGGCCAAGCCATACTCTTTTGCTTCTTGTAGCAAAAGCTGCCACAAGGGTTTTCCATCGTATCTATCGTCGCTATCGATATAGATTTTGAGCTTTTTTTTCACACCCAGATAGCGTCTCATTTTTCTACCTCACATCGCTGCTCAAAGACCGCTTTATTGACGGCTTGCATCTTTTTGGCCGCCTCCGTTTTGGCTCTTTGCTCCCCTTTTTGGAGTACCTCGGCTATCATATCGT
>JALWCE010000150.1:510-1659 GCA_027036935.1 Nitratiruptor sp.
GCACCCCTTTTCGACCTTTTTGACGGTCTCTTCGTCACTGAAGGCCTTGTGGTAGTCGTAGATGAGGCAGACCTCCGGGTTGCCCGGATCGCTTTTGCGTACTCGCTGCGGATCGGTCACGGCGCCCCGCAGCTTTTGCCACACCTCCTCTTTGTTCTGGCTTAGATAGATGGCGTTGTTGTAGCTTTTGCTCATCTTTCTGCCATCTAGGCCCAAAAGCCTTGGAGTGGGGCTAAGGAGCTCTTTTGGCTCTTTGAAGACCTCACATCCAAAAAGGTGGTGGAATCGGCGCACGATCTCTCTGGCTATTTCGATGTGTGGGCGCTGATCCTCCCCTATCGGTACGGCATCCGCGTCGTAAAGGATGATGTCGGCTGTTTGTAGCACCGGATAGGTCAAAAATCCGGCGGTGTGGATATCTTTGTTTTTGATCTGGGCCAGCTGGTCTTTGTAGGTGGGATTGCGCTCCAGCCAGCCAAGGGGAGTGATCATATTGAGCAGCACATAAAGCTCGGCGTGCTCTTTGATGGCGCTTTGGACAAAAATTACGCTTTTAGCAGGATCCACCCCGGCGGCCAGCCAGTCTCGCACCAGCTCGATAGTGAGTTCTCGCAGATTGAGCTTCTCTTCGTAGCTGGTAGATAGAGCGTGCCAGTCGGCGACGAAAAAGTAGCACTCATTTTCTTTTTGCAGCTCTATCCAGTTTTTAAGTACCCCCAAGTAGTGGCCAAGGTGCAGTTTGCCCGTTGGCCGCATTCCACTAACTATTCTCATCTTCTCTCTCTCCTCGCTTTCTTGGACTCAGTATTACAGGAGTGCCCTCAAGATCGAAATTTTCTCTTAGTTTGTTGATGAGGTAGCGCTTGTAGCTAAAGTGCAGTCCCTCGGGTCTGTTCATGATCAAAGCGATCTTTGGCGGTTTGGTGTCGTACTGGGTGGCGTAGTAGATCTTGACGGGTTTGCCTTTGTAAGAGGGGATCTGATGCTGCATCTGCGCTTCTTTGATGACTCTGTTGAGCTGAGAAGTGGGTAGCCACTGGCTGTAATTGCGGTAGACTCGGACGATGAGGTTGTAGAGCCTCTCCACCCGCTTTCTCGTTTTGGCGCTGAGGGTGATAATAGGAGCGAAGCTTAGGAATTTGAAGCGAT
>JALWCE010000151.1 GCA_027036935.1 Nitratiruptor sp.
TCTCATGGGTAAATGTTCCACTTTCAAATACTAACTTTGCATCATTTCTACTGCTTATCTCTAAAAAAACTGTTTTGTTATAATCACAATATTCGCCTGTATTTTTATGTTGATAATCTGTTGGTGCCTTTAACCTATACTCACCAATTACAGCTACGCGTGCAACTCCTCCGATAGGCAAAGTGTTAAAAACTTTCTGAAGGCTTCTAAATGCCTTGTCGCGACTCGTTCCTTCATTATTGTCATCCCCATTTTGCTGATCCACATAAAATGTCCTGTCAAATTGCCCCAACGCTCCGCCTACATCATCCCACACTCTTTTGCGAAACTTTGCCACATTTGGCACATTGGTAGTTCTTTTTTGCCCATTTTCGTCGATGTATTCCATCGGCACGTCAAGTGGATTTGGGTTGTAGTGTAGGTCGTACATCTTGCGAAACACATTGGATGCGTTGCTTACCGTATCCAGCACTTTCTGGCTTATTTCAGTGAGGTTTATTCCCATCGTTTACTCCTTTAGCTGTAGATGTGTTTTCAAAAGTCCAATTTCTTGAGCGTTTGCCAGTATCTGGCTGCCTTGCACTGCGCTGTTTGCCAGCATCGTTAGCGAAAGCGTCTCGATGTCGGCTCCGTTTTTTACCGCCTTTTGCTCCAACTCTTTTAGCCGTCCATTGGTCTCCTCCTTAAACACATAGTAATCCGCCATCGCTATGGCAAAGCTTCCGCTCTGTCGTGATAGCTTCAGCACTTCGCCCCCAAGAGCCGCAGCCACCTCCAAGATGGAGAGCTCTTGCTCCGTCTCGTAAAAGGGCAGATACCCAAAATCCAAAAGCTCCTGGGCGTTTTGGTAGCGAAGCTGGATCTTGAATGTTTGTCTGAGCATCGGCGGGAATGGAAAAGGGGGCTTTGCCAGCATAAAGAGCGTGCCATCTTCCAAGAGCAGCCCCGCCGTTTTGGTGTAGTGGGTGGCTTCATCTGGAGAGACGTCGCAGACAAACTCCACCGTGTGATTATCTACAATGGTGTAGAGCGAAATATCCTTTTGCAGCCATCCTGATAGCGAGTCTTTGTTTGGATTGAGCTCCACATCCTCCTCGCTAAAGACAAAGCTTTTCACCTTTACCCGCTCGCCTCTTGTGTTTGCTTCCAAAAGCGCATAGATTCCTTGCGCAGTGACGATACTCTCACCTACCGGATTCATTCCATCTCCTTACAGTTCGCAGTTGCTATGCTCTCTCCCGCACATCCGCACGCCACCAAAAGCGCATAGAAGTTTTGGCTTCTTAGACCCACGGCGTTGGCGGAGGCTCTTGCTTCCCCTACAGCGCCGCTTCTTAGTATCTGTTTTGCTTGCGCGCTATTTGCATACCCTTTTGCAGCTGTGCAGCTTTTTGCCTCCCCTAAGCCTCCGCTTCGCATCAAGGCACTATGCGCCACTTTGTATGAGAGCAAGAGTTCCCCAAGTTTGGAGCGTATATTTTTGGTAAACTCCACCAGCCGCATAATCTGCTCCACAAGCTCTTTGGTGATTGCTCTATCGCTGACTGAGAGATCCAGATCGAAGATGTAGGGAGGCTTGCCGGTCTCAAACCACTCTTTTACCTCCGCATCCAGCCCAAAGGCGTAGAGCACCTCTTTGACGGCTGCCACGGTGCCAAGCTTTGGATAGTGTTTTTGTGCATACAAAATAAGCTCTCTCGCTCTAGGCTCAAAATCTTTGAATCTATTTGCTTCATAATTGTTGGCCAAAGCATCCAAGAAGCGCTCATCTATCTTTAAAGCGTCGTGAAAATCCTCTATCGCTCCCAGCGCCTCTTGGATCTTTGCAAGCTCTTTGCAGCCCACCACATCCAATGCATTGATTTTCTCATCAATATTGGTTGGCAAAATGCTTTTACAGCTCATCGCCCACCTCATATGTCACCAAAGTAGCGCCAAGCCTGGCGATGGAGTAATCATCGATGCGCAGATTCTCGCTTGGCGTTTGCAGCACCACATCCCGCATGCCATCTACCATCAACGCATCAATCACTTTTGCTTGGCTGATGTCTTCCCCGATTTTTGTCTTGGCAAAGACTCTTTGTAGATTTTCCAAAGCCTCTACATAGACTTTGGCGCTATCGGTCTTTGTAGAGATTTTTAGATGCGCTTGCACATCAAAGCGCACCTCTTTGGCTGCGAAAATCTCCAATTTATCCGTCAGAGGCCGCACATCTTCAGCGCTCAATGTATTCCACACCCGCTCTCGCATCGCCTCATCCATTGTCTTAGCCCAGTAGATCACATGCACCACGCCAGGACTTGGACTCACCACTTTCACATCTTCGATGCGCTCATCAGCTTTGTATGCATACCCGGCATAACTCAAAGCGCTGCCTGCCGTGGATTTGTGCGCCAAGCTCACACGAATACGCTCTTTGAACTCCTCATCGCTCTCAGCATCGCTACCATCTTCAAAGGGCGTGAGCTGTTTGACCTTGAGATAGGGCATAGGAGTGGTCTGCACTTGGGTTTTAATATCCAAAAAAGCAACCTCCATCTGTAGCTCTATCTCTCCCTCTTTTTGCGTCTCGCCCGGCATAAACACCACATCCTCCACCAAAAGGGCAAAAAACTCCCCGCTCTCATCACTGAGCCGAAAACCCTTTGGCACTCTGTATTCATAAGGAAGAGGTGCCAGCAGTGTTAGCTGCGCTTTTGCTCTTGGTTTGGAGCCCTTGAGGCGATAGAGTCCATAGAGCGTCTTAGCCAGCGCATCCAAGTCACTCCCGCTTGCAGTAGAGAGAAAAAAGGCTTTGGCCAAAGAGTTGAAATAGGCTCTTAAGTGCAGCTCCCTATAGGCAAAAGCTCTTAGCACCAGCATAGCCGTATCGCCCTCTGCTGGGTTCCACTGTGGCAAAAACTTCTTTGTCAGCGCTACAAGTTCCTCCAAAATCGCTTCGTAGCTGAGCTCTTGCACCACTTTTGGCATCATCTTGGCGCCACTTTCGCTCGTATTCCAAATGTTTCGCTGCTATGAGGCATTACCTCCACCCGCTCGCACCGAACTCTTTTAACCCACATATCTATTGCCTCGTGCGTATATTCGATAGCTCTGAGCCTCGTCTCATCGTCAAAGGTGCGATCTCTTAGCTCATAGAGCCTGCTGCCATAAAGCGGATTCATAGGAATACTTCCTTGTCTTGTAATCAGCACTCTTCTAATCTCCTCCGCCACATCGATTATGTATCCATCGCTATCAGTAATGGAATGCTCCACTTGCACTATCATCTTGGATGCCCATGGTGCGTAAGATCGCCAAGCTCGTCGTAGATACTCTTGGCTACACGCAAGTTTTTGCTGATGCTTACCTCACCATCGAAGTTGATGGAAAGCGCTTTGAAAGAGAGCTTTTTTGCAGCTTCTACCTGCACCTTGCCATCTTCGATAAGAATGCGCACGGGATTTTTAGGATCGATTTCTATGATGATGTTTTTCTCGTTGGCACCCTCTGACTCTTTGTTGTTTTTGTGGTAGATTCCCGGTAGCACTATCCCAAAGTTTGCGTTACCATAAGGGCACAAAACGCTCACTTGCTGCCCAACTCTTATGGGAATCCACACCTTTACAAAGTCGCTGTTCCACAAAAATACCGGCAAAAAATCGGTCACTCTGCCGTGAATATCCACTCTAGCAAGGGCTTTTCCTTTATCGCTTTTTATCTCGCAGACTTTGCCAAGTTGCACCACATTGTCTATGCGACGAATGAGCTCTTGGGTCATAGCGATACTTTCAAAAATGCCAAAAGATGCTCCAAACCAAACTCTTTAAAAAAGTATGTAATGGCAGCTCCTGCGATGAGCCACTTGATCTGGTTGTTGGTCTGGCGAAATTTTGCAAACTCGTTTTTCATATCTTCAAGCGCCTTTGTGAGCTTCATCATCTCCTCTTTATGCTCTTGTCGCATAACCGCAAAGTCGCGCTCTATTACTTCCATCTTTGTTTCAAGTTTGACGACGCGATCTTCCATTTCCTATCCGTTTTTTCCTGCAATTGTTTCACATTGTGAGCCAAAAAGCGTCCAAATATCGATATTTGGACATCTTTTGCCACGCTTTAGCGCACAATTGCAAAAAGCAAAGGAGGTGGAGTGAACACAATCTTTATCGCGCTCAATACCACGGCCAAAAAAGTCAAGCTTGCGCCAAAAGGGGTGGTGAGCGGGTATGACGGCAGGGTCTTTGTGGTGGATGAGGCCACTATAGAAGAGACAAAAAGAAGAGGCATCGATATTGCACTCAATGTAGAGCACTGCTTTACTGACAAAGCCTGCAAGGCGGTAGGATGGTTTAAGGTAGAGAGCCTGGAGCTAACAGACGATGGGGTCTATGCAGTGCTAGAGCTAACCCCTGAGGGCAAAGAGCTCATAGAGCAAAAGGCCTATAGGTATCTTAGCCCCGAATTTGAGACAGACCAAAAGACGCGCCATGTGGATGCGATTGTGGGGGTGGCTCTAGTCAATACCCCAAATTTCAATCTTGAGATCAATCACAAAGGAGAACAGATGGAGATACAAAAAGAGCTTAATAAAAAAGAGGAGCAGATCGCAGCGCTACAAAAGGAGCTCAACAAAAAAGATGAGCAGATCCAAAAGCTCACCGACACCATCAAAGAGCTACACCTCAATAGCGCTATTGCTGCCAAAAAGATCTTGCCGGCTGAAAAGGAGCATCTTAAATCTATGGATCTCAACGCCCTGCAAGCCTACTTGCAAACCAGAGAGCCCCTCGATCTTGACGGTAGCGGTATCGAGCACAACAGCAAGCAAGATGATGCACTCAAAATAGCACAGCAACTTGGATGGGAGGAGTAATATGGGAGTCATCAACGGAACAGTTTTGCAAGTAGTGGCCAAAACTTTCGCCAAAGAGTTTAGCAAGACCTTCAACGAAACCGAGAGTTTCTATGACAAGCTGGCTACGGTAGTCAATGCCAAAACCCCCACGGTGGACTACACCTGGATCGGTCAGATGCCAAAGATGCGTGAATGGGTAGGGGAGCGCGTGGTCAAGGATCTTAAAGCCTACAAATACACCATCACCAAAAAGCGCTTTGAAGCCACTATCGAGATGGATAGAGACTATATCATCTACGACAACTTAGGCGCTATGAAGCCCCAGATCCAAGAGCTTGCCCAAAGCGCCAAACACCACTACGATGAGCTGATTGTAGAGCTTATCACCCAAAACGGCGCTTGCTATGACGGCAAGAAGTTCTTTAGCGACCAGCACAAAGTGGGCAGCGCCACCTACTCCAACATCTCTACCCAAAAGCTCTCCCAAAGCGCCTTTTTGGCTGCGCGCGCTGCGATGCGAAAAATCGCAGGCGATCAGGGCAAAACCCTCAAAATCCGTCCCAATCTCTTGGCGGTGAGCACAAACTTGGAAGAAGAGGCGCTGCGCATCCTAAGAGCCGATACAATCGATGGCACCACCAACATCACAAAAGGGATGGCGGAGCTTTTGGTGATCGATGATCTACCAGATAATGCCTGGATGCTGCTGGATACCTCAAAAGCCATCAAGCCATTTATCCTCCAAGTCAACCGCAAGCCAAAACTTGTGGCGATGGATAGCGACAAGGACTATAGCGCCTTTATGAAAGCATCCTACCTCTATGGCGTGGACGCGGAGCACAACGCAGGCTATGGACTGTGGCAGCTGGCATATTTTAGCGATGGGAGTGCAGTGGAGGTAGCTAATGAGCTAGAGAGCATCCTTAGCGAGGTGCTCTCCAATCCCAAACTCATCACGGAGGAGCTCATCCAAAAAGCGATCGCTGACGCTGAGGAGATCGTGGGGGCAAAAGAGTTAGAGATCCCCTTTTTTCTTGATATTGCGCTCTATCGTTTTTTCGTGCGTGTGCGCGCCAAGGCGCCTCAAAGCGTCAAGGATGCGTATGAAAAAGCGATAGCAAGGCTCCAAAAAGCGCCTATAAAAAAGAGCACGCTAGCAAAAGTGGCACAAAGGCAAAGCATATGGATATAATCAAAAAGATACAAACGCTGCAAAAGATCCACCCCTTTATTCTGCTCGAGGATGAGCCAAACAGCGAAGGAGAGTATATCTTTTTTAGCCACATAGAAGATCCGCGCCCAGGCTTTAGCAACTATGTATTCAATGTCTATATCGTCAAGGACATCGTAAGCCAAGAAGATCTTAAGGATCTTAGCCTCTTGCTTGATAAGCTTTTGAAGCTCACTAGCGAATACTTTAGCATTCGCAATATGAAGCCTTTGAAGCTGGGGGACTTTTTTGTTACCTACCACTTTCAGATCGTCATTAATGAAAACTTTGAAGAGGTCTATGGCGATGTCCTTGCATAAAAGAGCCTATGAGCTGTTTAAGCTGGGATTTTCTCTTACGCAAATCGCTGCTACGATGGGTGTGACGCGCCAGACTGTGGCCAATTGGAAGAAAAAGGAGCGCTGGGAGGAGCTGCAACTAAGTGAGCAAGTAATTGATGCGGAGCACAAAGAAAAAGAGTTTTTGCTAGAGCTCATCAAAGAGTGGGATAAGGCTTTGTTGGAGCTAAAAAATAGCGACCTTGCAAATAGGCTCACCCTTTTAGAGCGCTACACCAAGCTCTACTACAAACTCAAAAACACCAACAAAGAGCACGCCACTACCCAAAAGCTCAAAAAGGAGCATATAGCCCTGGAGTGTATCAAGCGCTTGGCTGATCTGGCCGTAAGCAAAAAAAGAGAGGACGTGGCGCAATTTTTCTCTGCCTATAGCCAAGAGATAACGGAGGCGCTGGATGGATCGTGAGGAGCTTATAGAGTATCTGCGCTCTTTGCCAGAGCAGATCAGCACTACTGATACCCAAAGAGCCAAAAGAGATTTTTGGTATTTTGTGCGAAGCTACTTAGCGCATCACATTGAGTTTAGCCAAAAAGAGAGCAGCCGCTTTCGATCCTTCATCTATCAAAATATCGACAAGCTCACCAAGCGCCACCGCTTTTTGCTCTTTAGCGCCTACAGGGGAGCTGCCAAAACCACGCTGCTCTCAACCTTCTATCCATTGTGGGAGATCGTGCGCAAAAAGAGGCGCTTTGTGGTGCTCATCGGCGCCACCCAGCCTCTAGCCAACGCCATTTTGGAGCTCATCATCACAGAGCTTACAGAAAACAGAGCTTTGCAAAGAGATTTTGGTATCAAAGTGCTCTCACAAAAAACCGAATCGATCACCCTCAAAGTAGAAGAGCACAACTGCAAAATCGTAGCTTTTGGAGCGGGAGCGAAAATCAGGGGTATCAAATATCTCTCCTTTCGCCCCGACTTAATCATCGTCGATGACTTGGAAGAGGATGAGCTGGTGCTTAACAAAAACTACCGCGACAAACAAGAGCGCTGGTTCAAAAAGGCGCTGATGAAGCTGCCAAGCAGAAAAGGCAAAGCCAATATCATAATGGTGGGTACAATACTCCATCACGATAGCGTCTTTGTGCGTTTGCAAAAGATTGCCGACTTTTACCGAAATTTTCCTTTGGTGCTCGATTTTAAGTCGTGGAAGCTGGATGATCCAAGCCTGGATGTAAAGAGCTTGCAAAAGGAGTTTGCGGAGGATAAAGAGGCCTTTTTACAAGAGTATCAAAACGTGCCTCTATCCAAAGATGCTCTCACCTTTAGCCACTACAAAACTTTTGAGCAGATGCCAAAGTGCGACTTTTACGCTATAGGCATCGACCCGGCTATGGGCAAGGCAAAAGGAGACTACTTTGGCGTGGCGGTGCTGGGGTATGAAAAGCAGGCCAAGTGCTTCTATCTCACAGCCACCGGCTACAAAAAAAGCCCCACCCAGATGATCGCCACCATCATCTCTTTGTATCTGCGCTATGCCAAAAAGGCGCAGACCATCTTGGCTATAGAGACGGTAGCCTATCAGGAGTTTTTCAAAGATGTGCTAAGGCGCGCAGCCCTTCAAAGCGGCGTCTCCATCCCCATCAAACCCATCAAAAACAGCGCCCCCAAGGAGCTGCGCATCAACGCTTTGGCGCCTCTTATCAAAGATGAGATCATCCTCATTGATGCCAAGGCGCATCTGCTGCTAGAAGAGCTCGATACCTACCCAAAAGCGGCGCACGATGATCTATTGGATGCTGCCGAGATGGCAAAGCGTGTTTTTGATATTGGAGGGGGTATAGACTACAAACTTGTGCGTCGCCACGCGCGCCAGATCACAAAAAGGCTTAAATTTGCTTTCTAAGCCATTTTTTGCCTTGAGGTATATCAAGGTATGGGAAAAAATTTTTAAACGCTTTTAAACGAATTTAAACGCAATTTAAACATATATCAAAAAAGGTTTACGATGCGATACACACTGCCAAGGATTGTGAGTGAGAGTGAGATCAAATTTATCACCATCGAAGAGGTCAAGCGTGCGCTTGAAGAGAACGAGTTTGATACATTGATGCAATTATACCATCTCTTCTTGCATCGCGATCTCAAAATCGCGGAAGGGATCGAAAAAAGAAGAGATGCCATTTTGGCGCTGGAGTGGAGCGTAGAGGGTGGTGGGAAGTTTATGGAGAGCTTTTTAGAGCGCTTCAATCTCCAAAGCCTGCTGCGCCACCTCACAGACGCCATCTACTACGGCTATGCCATCATCGATATAGCCTGGGATGTGCAAGATGGCTACCTCTATCCCCATATCAAAAAGATCCCTCCCTTGGCTTTGCATTATGATAGCTTGGATGAGGAGTTCTACTTTTTTAGCAAAGAGTCTCAAAAGATACCCCTCAAAAACATCCAAAACAAGATCCTCTTTTACAACCACACAGCAAGCGAGCAGATCCACAATGAAAATCTGGCATACAATATTCTCTTTTATGCCATTCTCAAGCACACCGCCATTACATTTAATATGCAATATTTCGACTCTCTTGCCATTCCGCCGCTTATCGTCAAAGGCAGCGAACTGGACAATGAGAAAAAGGTCCAAGAGCTTATCGATGAGATCGTGAGGCTCAAATCCAACTCCTTTGGGGTCTTTAACGACACCATCACCATCGAGAGCCTCAAAGCCTCCACCCAAGCGGACTTTCTCTCACTCATTCGCTACTTTGATGATCTCATAGCCCAGTATATCACGGGCGGGGTGCTCACAGGAGATGTCAAAGGGGGCAGCTACGCCCTTGGCAAAGAGCAGGCAAAGAGGCTCAAAGAGAAAATCAAAGGGGATGCGAAGCTTATCGAAAGCGCCATCAATAGCTTTTTGGCGATGGTGCTGAGGCGCAATGTTGCAAATCCCCAGCCTGTGCAGTTTCGCTTTTTGCTCGATGACAAAGAGGATCGCAAAGAATTAGCCACGCTCATCGCCACGCTCTCCCAAAGCGGCTATGAAGTCCAAAGCGGCTACATCGAAGAAAAACTTGGTATCCCCATCAAAAAAAGAGCCATAGAGCACAACCGCGCCAAGGCGCTCAGCTACCAAGAGGCGCAATTGCAAAAGCTGCCGGATGTGGAGGGCATTGAAGAGGTGCTCAAGATCCTCTCACAATGCTCAAGTTTTGAAGAGGCGCTAGCACGCATAGAGCGCCTGGAGAATCCAAAGCTAGAAACCGCCCTTGAACGCCTCATCTTTGCAAACTCATTACTAGGAGCACTAGAAGAGTGAGCCTAGCAAAAGATATAGAGCATATCATCAGCTTCAAACTCTTGCCAAAAGAGGCGATAAGGTATCTAGAGCAAAAGGGGTATAAACTTACTTTCAACTACCAAGAGATGATGCACGAAGCCCACCACAAGGCTTTTACCGTAGCCAAAATCACCCGCCTTGATCTTCTTTCAGACATCAAGGAGTCTTTGCTCAAGGCTCTCAAAGATGGCAAAAGCTTTGCCGCTTGGAAAAAGGATATTGTGCCCATTTTGCAAAAGAAGGGGTGGTGGGGCAAAGTGGAAGCAAGCGATCCCAAAACGGGCGAAGTCAAAACGATCTTTGTAGGCAAAAGGCGTCTTAAGACCATCTTTTATACCAACACCCGCGTGGCCTACCAGGTGGCAAAAGCCAAGAAGTATTATAGTGATCCCAATGTAGCCTATCTGCGTTATATCGCCGTGCTAGATCAAAAGACCCGCCCCAGCCACAGAGCCCTACACGGCACCATCTTGCCAAAGGATGATGATTTTTGGCGCACCCACTATCCCCCAAACGGCTGGAACTGCAGATGTAGAGTCCGAGCCGTCCCCGCCCACAAAAAAGTGGAGCCCACCGACAAAAACACCCTTCCCAAAGGCGCCGTGGATCCCGACTGGGCATACGATGTGAGGGAGGGGAGGTTTTTTGATGATTTTCAAGATGATGTATGCATCGATGGAAACAATGCAAAAAGAAAGTGCAAAGCCTATATTCTAAAAGATCAACCGACATTCAAAGACTATAACCTTCCAAGTATCAAAGATATTCAAGATTTACCAAAAGCTCCGCCATTATTGAAAAAAGCAAAAACGAAAAAAGAGGCTTTTGAGAGATTGAAAAAAGAGATCTTACAAGATCGAAGCGAAATCATCATAAAAACTCCAGTAGGTGATGTGTTGATAGAAGAGAATGGGTTAAGGCATATTTCAAAAGCAAATAGAGAGCAATACGCAAAATTTATCATACCCACTTTGCGTGAGCCGGATGAAGTGTATCAAACAAAATATAGCGACAAAAAGAAGAGATACCATTTTTTCAAGTTTTTTAAAATCAAGAATAGAGCCGCTTTTAGCGTTGTAAGGATCAATAGAGACGGGAGTATTTTTGTGACTTTTTTTATTCCCGATAGCTTGAAATATATCGATGAAAGAAGAGTCGGTATTTTACTCCATCCGTCTGGGGCTATCCCGTAAGAGACACTCCCTCTTACGGAAGAGCCGGGCCTAAGGCGCCCTGTATCGGGCTTGTGCCATTGGCGGGAGTATCGCCATATCCCGGCTCATCCCCTCCTTGGGATGGGAAAGTTGGGAGTAGTTTGGGGCTTTGCATAGGCTGCCGACCAGCGCCCCCCATCCAAGCAGATAGCCAAAATGGAACGGGTTGAGAGTGGGTTACCGCCCTGGTAGAAGCATCGCCTCCCACTCAGGCTTTGGCTCCTACCCAATCTTTTGGCACATATCTGCCTTGCAGTAATTATACCACAAAGGAAAAACTATGAGCTTTGAGATCAAAGTCAAACTCAATGGCAATATCACCGAAGAACTCACCAAGCTACAAGAAAAGGTGCAAGATCTCACACCTGTTATGCGCCAAATCGGCTATACTCTTATAGATATTGTTGAGCAAAATTTTGAAACGGAGAGCTTCTTAGGACGCCCCTGGAAGCCACTGGCTGAGTCCACCAAACGCCAAAAGGCAAAAAGAGGGTATGAGAAGATCTTGCAAAATAGAGGCACATTGGCTGAGAGCATCGACTTTGTAGCCACCAAAGATAAGCTCATCTTGGGCACAAATGTGGAGTATGCCGCTATACACCAGTTTGGAGGAGATGCGGGCAAAAACCATCGAGCCCACATCCCAGCCAGACCCTTTTTGCCAATAGATGAAAATGCCACTATGCCTAAAAAAATCGAAGATGAAATCTTGGAAGCGGTGGAGTTTTATGTTAAAAAGGTTATCTAAGCGTCCTATATAGATGCTCTAAAGTGTGGTAGATACCGAATTCGCCATAATATCTAAAAAAATATTTTTGCCCCATTTTAGCTATTTTGACCACTTTTTGATTCATAACAGGATCAATAGTGATGCTTTGTCTTTGAGACGCTTCGATCTCGTTGACCGCTTTTGCAAGAAAAAAGACGATGCCGTGATAGGAGTTGAATTTCTCAAAGATATACATTCCAAAAGCGTACAAGATTTTGATGTTATCTATTTTTTCGGGTAGTATATTGAACAGTTGGATATACTCTTTGAGAAATGCAACGATATACTCTATAGCTTCCTTTTGTCTCTCTTGCATCTCTTGTGGAGCCACGCCCGTGAACACTCTGGGAAAATCGTTGGCGATATGTGCGCCTGCGCCGATCTCATCGGCCTGCTCTTCAAGCTCTTTATATTCGTCCATCACGAGTTTGATCTTGATCGCGATATCTTCAAAAAGATTTTGCATACTAATCCTCGGCACACTCTTGTAAAAACGCAAAATACTTTTTATTCTCTTGAGCCACTATCTCTTTGAGCTCACCTTTGATTGTATAATCGTTTTGCTTGTAAAGCTCGATTTTTTTGGCAATGTGGCTACTTTCGTTGTTTGTATGCTCATGTGAGCCGTCGTCTGTGATGATAGAGCCGAGCCCCTCTTGCACAATATCCCTGATCTCTTGGATATCCATAGTCTCTCCTTCCACTCTTTTTCGAAAGCGCAATGATACCATAAAATGATACAAAATTATACCTTTTTGTATTATTAAAGTTATTTTATTTCAAAAACTTACTTTCATTATCGCATATCTCTCCCACCTCTTTGAGATACTCCTCATACTCTTTTATGTAGCTATCCGCTTTGACATATTCGATGGTCAAAAACCTATACCCACACTTTGGGCACTCCCTAAAGCGCTCATTCACAAGCCCTTTGCGTGTGCCATACACTTTGGTCTTTTCGTTACCGCATTTTGGGCAAAACATCGCAAACCTTTGGTATAATTAGCTTGTGTGGGTATTGGGTGTATAGTCGGCGTTGTTTGCCGGCTTGCGCCTGCGGATCTTTTTGATAGCAGCTATAAGCGCGCTCGCCTCTTTTTTGGTGATGCTGTAAATATCATTTACATCCCGTTTCAACACCCTTTTTGCAAGCTTTAACAAGCTAAACATATCTTTAAAAGTAGCGCGCTCTTGCCATAGATACAAGATATAATCGATCTGCTGGGCTGAAGCGGGAAGAGTGGGAGAGCTTGCCTTGCCCTCCAGGTATTTGGCCAAGCGCACCAGGCTTGCGATGTCAAGCTCTTTGGAGCTTTTGACTTTAAAATGGCGCTGCAAAAACTCCTCCCACAAAGCTCTATCTTGGCTAAAGAGCTGTTTGTATAGAGGCGCTGTGTGGATACGGCGAAGCAGCGCTTTTTTATAGGCTATCTGCTTTTTTGTCATAAAAAGCCTTTAGCATCTCATCTACCAGACTCTCCATACTAGGAGGCGTCTCTTTGCTCACTTGTCCCTCATAAAATCCCCGCAAATAGGCTTTGACCAAAGCAAGCGCCGCTTTGCGCAAAAACTCGCCTCTTGGCGTGCGCTTGCTTGCCAACTCTTTGATGGTCTCAAGCTGCTTTTGTGTCGCCTTTTGCATCTTCACCCCCTTTGCTCCTCTTTTGGCCAAAAAAAGAGCAAAAAGGGCCAAGATCAAGAGATCTTCAAGGCCCTCTTGATCCAGCCTCTGAGAAACACCGCCTGGGATGGATTGTTTGCTACGATGGTGGCATAGTGCAGCGCTCGTAGCTTTTGCAGCACCACCACAAGCGCCTTTATATTGCCACTTAGGCGCACCAGTGTCAGCGCTCCCAGGGTCTGCTCCCCGATGACACCATCTTCAGCGATATGGGGTAGCGCAAAGTGGTTGATAGCCTTTTGCAAGAGTTTGCCGGCTTGGCGCACTCCCATATTGACCGCTATATCAAACACCTCACACGCCAGATCTCCATCGATGGCAGCCAGCTCATCGCCACGCACGCGATCCCAAAACTCCTCTTTGTAAAAGAGCGCTACCAGCTGCTGGAGCTTATGCTGATAGGCACTTCCTAGCACCTCCGTCACATCTCCTCTTTTAAGCGCTCTTAAGCCTCCAAAGCGCTCCTTTGCCATATCCACTATCTCCCAGCCATCCCAGTTTGCGTGATAAAAGCGGCTTATTCCCTTGTATGTTTCGCCTCCAAGGTCGCTATTGTGGTTGCTATAGGCTCCCTCATATTGCAAAACCTCTTGCAAGCACCTTCTAAACATCTCTTCTCCTTACTTTATAGCGTAGCAACACATATACCTCGCACGCCAGCCATCCGGCCACAAACGCCATCAACACCTCCATCACGCCTCCTTCACTTTCTCTATAAAGGGCTCAACGCGAAAGCTATCTTTGACTCTCTTTTCCAGTCCCAGCTTCACCAGCATCGCATCATCAAGCTCCTTGAGCTTCTCTCTGTTTGGCTTCTCTTCGTAGATGATGCATTCACTCAGCCCATAGGCCTTGAGGCTTTGCAAGAGCGCTTCTACTTTTGCCTTGTCCCTTGGGATCGGCACGCTGGTAACCAAGCGAAAGCCAATCTTGCCAAAGGTGAGCTCTTTGGTGCGCTTTTTTGCAAATTCGCTCTTTTTGCTCATAGCAAACGCCTCTATCTCTTTGGTCAGGCGCTTCATACTCTCCACAATCGGCGCAGCCTCTTTTTTTGCCTGCTCTTTGAGAGCGTTTATCGACTCATTGAGCCTACCCTCAATTTCATTTCTTTTTATCTGCAGGCTTGCAAGCTCTCTTAGAGCCTCGTCCACATCCTGCCAGTTTTCTATCTGCATTGTATCTCCTTGTTGGATTTTTCCTATCAAACCAATAGACATACCCATAGCGCGTGGCCTGCGCGCTATAGCGTTTTTTGACGATTTTCATCGCACCTCCTTTGGAGCGCTCCAGCCTCGCCCCCGCAGGGGAGAGGAGCAACGCTCAATCCAAAAAGATCATAGAGCTTGCCAGCTCTATATGCTTGGCACTCAGCGCCTCGCCCTCCATATCCGCAAAGCGCTTGGCCTTTTTGTAGAGGTTTGCCGCGCGCCTTAGATGCAGGGTGTAGCGCGCGATGATTGGTGCAAACTCCCCAAAAAGCAGCTCCATATCCTCGCTATCTAACTCCCTAAACTCCCACTTGCCGTTGATGCGGCTAAAAAGCTGCAAAAGCTCTCCGCGGGCTCCTTTGAGGTTTTTAATAAGCCCATAGGTGCCTGCCAAAATCACCGGCACCTTGCTAAAGTCGTGGATACGCCTGATAGCCTCCAGGGCGTTGGTGGTTAGATGCTCCGCCTCATCGATCACCAGCACGCTGTCGCGTCTGAGAAACTCTTTGGCGATCGCCAGCACCAGCTCATCGGTAGTAGCGCTGCTATCGATGCCAAGCTTTTGGGCGATGAGTTTGAGCACCCGCACCACGCTCATACCGGGCACCACCTCGATAAAGAGCGCTTCGGGATGCTTCTTGACCCACTCCTTGACCGCCACCGTCTTGCCGCTGCCGGGCTTGCCATAGAGCACCGCCATCTCCCGTAGCACTACCGCCTCATCCATCACAAAATGCGCGCTTTTGAGGTTTTTGAGCTGTTTTATCTCCTCTTTTGCCTCTATGCCCTTTTTTATGGTAAAATTGTGCATAAAGGCTTTGACCTTTTCTTCCAATGAGGCGTTATCGCCTCTGTATTCGCCTTTCAGCCACTGGCTGATCACGCTTGGGCTAACGCCCAGGCTCCTTGCGATATGCGCCTGCTTGAGTGAGTGCACCTCCATAAAATCCTTGAACTCTTTGCGAAGATCCATTCTATCCTCCTTAAAAGGTTTTACTATGCGGTATGAAGAGTATGAAAAGAATCTCCAAACCTACTACGATATTCTCAAGCAAGACTTCACCATCTTGCTCACTTCCACCATCCCCACCCAAAAAAATCTCCTCAAAACCCTCTTGTGGCTCAATGTCACCTTTTTGGGTGCTATTTTTGCTCTGTGGAAACTCTCCGCTTCCAAAGCGATCATCTGCCTAAGCGCCCTTCCTTTTGCCTTCAGTATTGCAGCCATAGCGATACTGCTCCTTGCTCTATACAAAGGGAGGCAAAAGGCGTTTGCTGCGCCCTCTTTGAAAACTGTCACCTCTTTGGCTGGAAGCGAATATGAGCGCATCCAGGGGCTCTTGGATATTATCCACTCCCTTGAAATCGCCCACAATCACAACGCTACCATCGTGCAAGAAAGAGCGAACAAGCTCCATCTTGCCACCAGACTCACGATGCTCTCGGGGCTCTTTTTGAGTATTGGTATAATCTTTTTTGCCAATACCCTTTGTTAGGAGGAGCCTATGGGCGAACAAAGCGATAAGCAGACTCCTCCGCCTACCAAACCAAGAGAGACATCTGAGCCTAAGATGTTTCTCTCTACCAACAACAAAGAGCGCAGGGTAGAGACGCCAAAGCCCGCTTTCGAATCGGCAAAATCTACCACTGCCTCCAAAAAGGCGGAGAAAAAGAGCAAGGAGTAATCCTTGCTCTACTCATCCCAAAGCACCCAGCTCCACCAAGCCCAAAGAGCTACCACTATGAGCCACTCCATATCACCTCCTCAAAGATCACGAGCGCCAAGCGCTCATACCAAGCGCGCAATAGCACCTGGCATCAACGCTTACCTCCCCCAAAGGGGAGGCTACACGTAAGGAGAATATGAGTCTTAGGGCCGTGCTGCATAGCCCTCTGTGGAGGAGACACCCGTCCCCTCCATCAAAGGCTATGAGGCTTTATAAACTTTTTGGATAAAATCGAACGGATCCAGCTTTGGCTCCTCTTTTGGCTTGGGCGCTGCTTTGTCTCTATGGGGTGCGGTGATCTCTTCTTGCATCGCAAAGAGCTCTTTTTCTCCCTCCCTGACAAGCTTTTTGTAGCGCTTGGCTTTGGATCTGTAGGCTCGCTTCATCGCCTTTATCTCCTCAAGTCCAAGCTCCAGTTTGCAACTCACCGCTATCGCCTTGCCTCCGATATGCACATAGGCTACGCTCTCATCGTCTATATCCTCGATCACCTCCACCTCCTGGCCTATCCACACCTCCTGCCAAAATTCTGGGCTTTGGTAGTAGCGCCCGTTTATCATCACCCCCTCTTTGGTGACTCTGCGCACATAGCGCTTGCCAAGCAGCGCTCTTAGATGCTCTACGCTCATCGGTCTATGCATCGCCAGCGCTTCTTGTTTTTCTACCAGCTCTTGCACCAGCGACTCCATCTCCCACCACCAGAGCATATTTTCTTTGAGATTTGTGGCCTTTTTGCCCCGTTGGCTCTTTTTGACGGCTTGGTTCTCTATATCGATGCGCATCTTTGGATCGTGGCCGATGAAGCCGGGGAGATTTTCAAAGATGGCGCTATGCTGCAAGCTCTTGAAGCTGCGCTCAACCTTGCCTTTTTCATCGCCCTTAAAAGGCGTGGTAGCCACATAGACGATCCCCAGGCGCTCCAGGACCTCCTGGAAGTGGTGGCTTACGTAGTTTTTGCCGTTGTCTCCCCGTATCACTTCTGGCATCCCAAGCCTTGCTATCGCATCGCGCAAGAGCCGCACATCCTCATAGCTGTTGTCGCTCTTTGCCAGGCGCACTATGCTGGCTCCCGTGAAGCTATCGATGATGCGAATAAGACTTAGACGCTTGAGCACATACTCTGGCGTCGCCTCTTTTCTATCCCACACCACCTCTCCATCCACTACGGGCACCTTGGCAAAGAGATCGATTGTGGTGGCGTCGATCTGCCACTCCTGGTTGGGATACTCGAAAGTTCGCTTCATAGTTGGCTCCAGTAGATCCATCGCATCTGGTCCTTTGAGGATCGCTTTGATGTGCGGATCGTTTTTGTGCGCGTTGAAATAGCGTTTAAACCCCTCATATGTGATATTCGAAGTGGGATTGAACCTATCAAAGAGCTTGCCGTGCTTCTTGCACCACATATAGCAGTAGCGCTCATAGTAGGTGGTGATGTGCCCCTGCTTCACAAGCGACTTGATAAAGAGATCTTTATCGATTTTGCTCACTCTCTTGCCCCCGCGCTTATCCTCTAATCCTGCTCTTCCATAGCGCTCATACGCCTCTAGCCATCTGCGAAAGCGGCGCGCCAGACTCATAGCATTAAGCTCCTCAAACTCAATGCTATAAGCCTGTGCGATAGCCTCCAGGCTCGCTTCGTGGCTTTTGTAGTAGCGAATAATGGCCAGCTTCTCCTCCACGCTTGGCTTTTTTATATCGATTACCGGCAAGCTTTTGGGATCGATGATGCTTTTGGAGCTGCGCTTTTTTTTGGGCGTATGCTCTTTGACAAGAGTGTAGCGATAGCGCCTGCCACCTCTGCCGCGCCCAGCCTCTTGGCAAAAGGTAATCTTTTTCCCTTTGATGGTGATGTGGCTCTTGCCGTCTGCGATGGCTTGTTTGGTGAGCTCACGCACATACTGTCCGCTACACCCCAGCAGCGCGGCCAGTTCATTAGAGGTCACAGCAGATACTCCCGAAAAGCCTCTTCGCACTTTCTGCTTTGCTGATACCCAGCAGCCCACACCTTGAATGTGTTGTAGTTGATCCCCTTGAGCCTGCAAGCCCGCTTGGCCGTGCCGTAATCCTCTCTGATACGCTGCACATCCACTCTTCGTCTTCGTCGCTTAACTTTCATCTCAAAACCTTTTGGTATTATTAAGTAAGATGAATATACTTAAAGGTATTGTAGAGAATTTTTCTCTAAATGTCAATAGAAATGGAGAAAATTTCTAAAAAGGTGTTTGATGAATGATGCTAAAAGAATGAAAGAATTAAGAAAAAAGCTGAAGCTCACACAACAGGAGTTAGCCGATGCAATAGGCGTAAAATGGCACAAGATCAAGGATATTGAAATAGGGAAGAGTAAAATAGGTGTAGATATAGCCGATAAAATTAGAGAAAAATTCTCTATATCGTTTGATTGGCTCCTCACCGGCAAAGGGAGTATGTTTGCCAAAGAGACGCCTCAACCGGCCCAGGACACCATCGAAATCCCCTACTACCCAGACATCTACGCAGCGGCAGGTGCCGGAGGTGAAGCCCTCGCCACGCCCGCCAAGCTCTTGCACTTCTCCAAATCCACCCTCCAAGAACTCCTTGACATTCCTATCACTCACACCCTTCACATCATCAATGCCGTAGGCGACTCTATGGAGCCCACCATACATAGCGGCGACAAGCTCTTCGTGCTCCCCTTTGAAAGCGACAACCACCAGATCAAAGAGGGCGCCATCTACATCATCGCCACGCCCCAAGGCACCCTGGTCAAACGCCTCTACCCAAACCCCTTTGCCAACACCATCACCCTAAGAAGCGACAACCCAGCCATCTCCGACATCACCATCCAAGGCGACGAACTAAACTCCACCCATATCGTAGGCCGCGTCGTCGGCATCCTCCGCCATACCTAAAGGATAGTTATGCTGCAAATACAAAAAGCAAAAAGAAGACAAAGATGGAAACGATACCAAACGCTCAGAGCCAAAAATGGTTTCACTCCTCCTCGCGACTACCGTTTTTTAAAAAGATATTTCAATCAAAAAGGTCAAAAAGCCAAATTCATTCAGCCGGCAATCTTGGAATTTTTTGCAAATATGGATTTTGTAGATCATATCGATACGATGGTGGAGTTTACCAATCAAGTCAAAAATATCAAAAAACTTCAAACAAAAAAACTCCAAATCAACCACAAAAAAGCCCGCAGCATTTCGGTAGCTGCTCTTTTATACATCGTAGCCCAGATTGATTATCTCATCGATCTCAAATATGGCACCAAAGAGAAAAGATTAAAATACAGCAAAAAATTGGGACTCGATCCCCACAATGACAAACTCAAATATCTCTTTCACAAAATCGGCTACTGGCGATATTTTGGTATCAAAAAACCCTATAAGATTCCAAGAGCGATAGAGGATGTGCTGTTTTTGCGCATCCACACAAACACCAGCGATAAATTTGAATATCTCAATGAAATAAAAAAATTTATTCAAAAACAAGTAAAATTATTTGATGATTATGAAAAAGAATATAAATTCGATGACGCCGTCAAAGAAGCGTTGGGTAATGCACTAGAACACGCATATCCATCCGACTTTGATGAACCGGGCAAAAAGAAGGGTAAATGGTGGATATGCGGTTTTTATGATAAAACAGATAAGTACTTGGAGATCATCTTTTATGATTATGGCGTAGGCATAAGAGAATCGATACGAAGAAATCTCGACCAAGAAGCAGATCGAAGTTTGTGGGACAAAATACAAGATGGCTTAGTCCATGACGGGAAACTGATAGAGATCGCATTGACTGCCGAACTATCGAAATATAAACGCTATAAAGAGCGCGATAGAGGCAAAGGATTCAAAAGATTTCGCGACTTTGCCAAAGCGTTAGGGTATAATTGCACATTGGTGGTAGTATCGGGTAATGGCGTCGTGCATATCAACATCGATGAAAACCAAGAACATATCAACTCACATAAAATTCAAGGCAGATTGGATGGGATGCTTATCAAATGGCAAATACGAATAGGAGAAAAAGATGGCAACGATACGATATGATTTTGCAAAAGAGTTTGCGAAAAATCCCGGACTAAGATTTAAAAAACTAAGTCCAGGAACCTCTGGAGAAGAGTTTAGAGAGCAAGTTTTGCGACCAATTATGGAAAGCGATGATACTATCGTTATCGATGTGTCCGGCATCGAGAGTGCAATGGGCGCCTCTTTTTTGTCTGAGGCTTTTGGAGGAATAGCTCTTGAGTATGGATATGAAAAATTCAAAGAAAAAATCGCTATAGACACCTCTACCGACAAAGGGAAAGTCACCAGCGACGAAATGCACAAAAGAGTCCAAGAAGCCCTCAAAAAAGCTGGAAAACTGTAAATATATGACTCTCTCTTATATCTCTCTTTTTATTAGTTTCATTGCATTGGGTGCGTCGCTATATAGCGTATGGTTTAACTGGACCAATCGTAAAGAGGATTTTTTAAAAAAACTCAGAGAAGATGTTTTAGAAGTAGAAAAAATTTTTATCAGGCTCCAACCACGAGAAAATTTCAATGGCTTGAAGCAGGAAGACATCATCCTGTTAGAAGATATTAGATTTAGACTGCTCTATCAACATAGCGAAAAAGAAAAAAGAAGATATCTTTCATACCAGGCTTATACTTCGTTGCGTCGACTTCACGAAATCACAGAAGACAACTTTGGCAATATCCTAAGCGGAATAGATCCCGTTACACATCGTGATCAAACCATTAACGCTTTGAAAAACTTTCTCATTTTACTCTAACCTTCAAACCCTCTTCACACACCCCTTTCAAACACCCTTTACACACTTTTCATAATTACATATTTCTCTTAAGTTTTTGCCTCTGTAGTTGCTTTTTATTGTTCAATTTTTTTGATATATCCACAAAATCCCCATAACAGCGTCATTTTCATTAGTTGCTTTATCAGTTGCTTTATGGTTGCTTTATCCGATTTTGCACTATTTTTTGCTATCATCTCAAAACCCAAAACCCCCATAACTCCGCACCTAAACTAAAATCGTTTTTTAAGAAACCCTTTTCGGACATTTTGAAATACCACGATTAGGACATTTTGAAGTTGGATTTACAATATTGCATCACGTTATCTGATTTTTTCACGACGGTTGTAAATGGCCATATCCTTGTTACAGGTCTGCCAATAGATTTGAAATTGAAATTTTCATCAGTGTAGTACATATACCTGCCTATCCACGCTCTAAACTTAATCTCTCGCATTCCTCGCCTCCGTCAAAAGGGACAGAAATCCCCTTTTAATCTCGAAACCGCTTTTATGTGCAAACATCTCCACACTTTCAATCAGTTGCCTGTGGCAATCACACTTAACTTTGATCAACACGTATTCTTTATATAAAGCTGGACGAAAACATTTTTTAGCACACTCGCCAAGCTCATAATTTCTGTCATACATCATGCATATAAATTCATTCCAAGCCCGTGTTTTCATTACGCCAACCCCAGTGCCCTCTTGATCCAGCCCTCGATGAAGAGGGCTTGACGAGGATTGCGCTTGACTTCTCTTGCATAGTGCAGCGCCCTGATTTTGCGAAACATCTCCCGCACTCTATCCCTGCCAAGCTCATCCACAGCTCCTTGCAGCGCCATAAGCGTTACAGGACCGATAATCCCATCGACAGCTATTTTGTAGCCCAGCTCATTGAGAGCCTCCTGGAGCATCTTCGCTCCATTGGTTTTGTCAGTCGGATTGACCGTGGCGTCGAACACCAAAAAGGCTATCTCGTCATCTATCATGCTCAGCGCGTCGCCTTTGATGCGATGCCAAAACTTCTCTTTGTAAAAGCTTCGCACCGCTCTTTCCAGCTCCTCTTGCGCATCGGCTCCCAGCACGGGCGTGACATCGCCCTTTTTGAGTGCCTCGATCCCGCCAATGCGATTCTTCGCGTCGTCTATAATCTTCCAACCTGGCCATTTTGGATGATACTTGCGAGAGATCCCTTTGTAGGTTTCCCCGCCACGATCGCTTTTACGGTTTGAGTAGGTACCCTCGTGGAAGAGGGTCTTTAAGAGGATTGTGTTGAAGGTTGTCATTTGCTTCCTCGCTTTCGCAAAGCTTTTCTACGATTTGCTCGAATTTTTTGGCTTCTATCTCGTCTGCCTCTTGTACGTTTCGTAATTTTTCTGGCGATCTTACTTTGCTTTCGCTGCGTAATCGGCTCATCTATGAGACTCGTATCAAATGCAAATGGCGCAAGAAGCGCCGAAAGAAGTGCCTTATTCATCTATACCTCCATCGCCATCTGTTTCGGCTGGCTTTGCTCTTTTTCTATGGCTGACTTAATCAGCTGCAGCTCCTCTTCGCTGAGCTTTTGCATCCATTTGCCTTTGAGCTCTGTATCAGCCGGCCAATCGAGAGCTTGGATCACGAATTCTTTGGCTCTTTTGGTGTCTCCGCCAACGTGCTCCAAGAGCATATTGCCTACCACTTTGTGCAATGGCTCATCTTTTTTAACTATTTCTCCCTCTACATTGTTTGCCAATTCTCCCTTGATTGGCGTTGCGCCTGGTGACGCTTCGCTTATTACCACATCTTGAGCCTCTTCGGCGATGGCTATACCGCTAAGCACGTCAGGGAATGTATCTCTAAGCGCCCAGGCCCGTGCACGCATTTGCAGCATGCGTCTTGGATATTGCTGCCAAGGACCAGGTTTATTTAGCAATCCAGCTTTCTTGGCATCTTCCATACTGAATGTGCGCACCGTTTCTGGTTCGCCTCTACGCTTGACTCGACAAATTGCAGTATCGCCATCAAAAGACTCGTCTATGTATTCCATCTTTCCACTCGCTCTCACAAGCGCAAGCGCAGAATCTCCCCAAATGGATGGACGGCCGTTAATTACTGAAATACCATTGAGAGCTTGCATCGGCTTGAGCCCCACTTCCATCCCCCACTCGATGGCTACGAGGATGTCTCCAGGTTTGCCTTTGTATTGTTTGGGGATCACATCGCTTGAAGCGAGCATCTCGCAAAAGCGCATAGCCTCGTCAAGGCTCTTTGGCATCAGCCCAGTTCCAGGTCCAAAAGTCGTGGTGATTTCGTTTTTCATGCTGTCTCCTTTAGTTTAATAGCTACGCTTGGCGCGCTGGTTTTTTCGTATTTGCTCTTGTCGATCTCGGGATGCTCGGCAAAGAGCTTCTTGGTGTCGATGGATGCGCGGCCTTTTCTGGGCTCCAGGATGGCTACCAGATGGCCGCTTTTGATTTTGCCGGCTTCATACTCTTTGGCTATGGAGAGGATTTTTGCCTTGGCGAAACTCTCCAGATCTTTGGCTCTGTCTTTGAGCTCTTTAGCCTCTTTGAGAGCTTCCAGAGCATCTTTTGCCTCGTCTGTTTCTATCTCTTTTTGCTTCTACTCTTTGTCCGGGATCCAGACATTTGCGCACTTGGTTTTGTGCTCGCACCATTTGCATCGCTCTTCGCTCGGCTCAGCAAACGGCTCGGCTCCCAGCTCGATGGCAGCCATAATCTTTTTGGCTTTTTCGAGATACCCTTTTGCTTCCACCTCGCTCATAGCCTCGAACTCCCACCACTTCACGTCCTCGAGATCCGAAGCATTGACCACCACCAGCAAAGCTTTTGGCAAACCAGCCATATATGCGTTGAATCTTGTTTGCACAACCCAGCTATGCAGAGGCTCCGTGATTTTGCGAAAATATTCGCTTCCAACACTCTTGACCTCCAGCACTGCAAAAGGTTTGGATCTTTGATAGACGATGCCGTCGGGGTGCACCGCCACTGGATAGTCAGGATGTCTGAACTCTTTTTGGTGGTTGATATGCCCTGCGTGGTAGCGGATATCCATACCACCCTGCTTGAGCAGCTGGATAAGAGCCACCTCGATGGCGTGGCCACGCTCTGTCTTACCGTTGCCCTTGAAGTCGGTTGGCTCGGTTTTGTCGTAGTAGATTTTGAGCGGGCAGCCGGCTATCTCGCTGGCTCCGATATAGTCGCTTCTGTCCCATACCTCTTTGTTTGCGAATGCCCTATGTATGGCCGCCTCGACGTTTATGCTATAATTTTCTTGTGTGTTTTTTGTGCGTCCTTCTGGGCGCACTTCGATTTGTACTGTCATTGTTTTCTCCTTACAAGTTTTCAAACTCTTTTTCCAATTTTTCGAGCTCTTCTTTCATCATGTCTATTGCGATTTCCAGTAGTACAAGTCCCTTTTGTTGATCAAGTTTAAGCGCCACAATCGCCCCGCCATCCCAATCATTTTGAAAATGAAAACCGGTTAATTTTTTGCATCCTTGCCTGATACTATGTGCCATTGATTCATTATTATCTATAGATCTTTTCAGCTCCCTAATACGCTCTGCTAAAATATTCCCTTTTTCAAGCTGTCTCATTGTCATCTTTTGCCTCCTTTTGGTGTCAAATCAATTGGCTCATTATCTTTTACTTTTCTATAAAAGGATATTTCAGTAAGGGTAGAGCCAAGCAAAAATCCAAATAGCATTGCACTGCAGCACATTGCTATAATCTCAAGCCAGTCAAACATTTTTCCACTCTCTCTTTTGTAGGTAATTGAAGAAAAAAGCCGCTTGGCCAACGCTAAGCCCCTGATCGCTCAGCTCTTTTAGCAGCGTCTTTTGCGCGCGCATCGTCTCGCGCACATGCGCCAACATCTTTTTTCTCTCATCTCTTTTTATTCCCAACATTGGGTTATGCATCGTCGCCTCCTAAGGAAGTCTGTTTTGAATCTGTCTTTTTTCCCACTCTTCCCATCGCCAAAATTCGCCTTTTTTGCGCAGATGCTCTTTTATCCGATCCACTTTCCAAAGCGGGAATTTGTCGCTTTCGTATCTGTCGGGCTTTGGGAATTTTTTTTCTTTTACAAGCTGATTAATATAGGCTCCGTTCTTGCTTTTTGTACCTATGATCTCGGCGACTTGCTTCTTGTCCAAATATCCATGATTTCCTACGATGAATTTACTCGCTATGATTTGCCTCAGCTCCATCACCTCTCGCACAAGCGGTTGATATGCCGATTCGATTCTTTGCACGACCTCTTCGACTTTCTTGTCGAAAATCTCGTCAAGTCCCGCTATCTCAAGTCTTGCGTCCATTCGCTCTCCTTTTCTCCATCCAGGCGTCAAGCTCCTCTACGTTAAAGAAGATCTTCCTCTCTGTAACTCGCACAGGTTTTGGAAAATCAGGGTAATCTTTTCTCCACCGGTCCAAAGTCGTTGCGCCGATACCAAGATATTTGGCCGTCTGCCGGCGGCCGAGCCATTTTTTCTCCAGCTTTTTTTCATCTACTGTCGCTTCAACCATCGTTTCCTCCTTTCGCAATTTCTTCCAATTTTTTTGCGAGCTTTCTGATCTCATAAGCGATATCGCTTATCTCTTTGCTCTCGCCCTCGTCTATCTCGCCGTCCTCGATGGCTTCTTTGACGATACGCTCAAGCTCTCCAAACACCGCTCCAAGATCGAGCGTGTTGATAGTCACGAACGCCGTCGTATTCTCTATGCTTGGCCTCTCTTCCTCGGCCTTGCAAAGGATAAAGCCGTATCTCCTGGTGATATACTCCAGCGGAGCGTAATCGGCCGTGATGTCCATTATGTGGATCAATTCGGTGACCGTCACATCGTGAGGACTTGCCGGCTTGAGCTTGTTTTCCAGCGTCCCCTGGCTGAGTCCTATTTCGTGAGCGAAATCGGCAAAACTCAGTCCGTTGCGCCGCACGTCCTTGACGATAGATCCACGGATGATCTTGCAAAGCTCCTGGAGCTTGGCCATTTTGTTGTATGTGTAGCTTACGTTCATAATCGCTCCTTTTTAAGGCTTTCAGCGGGCAGCCTTGCAAGCTCGAGCGTCTACATGCAAGGAAAGAAAGACTACTTTTAGGCTGCTCGGAAAAAGCTTCGGATACCGTATTGTCAAAGATCATACCCGCCAAACTCCGGCGGTACTTCACGCTCATACCCACTCATCGCTACAATTTAATCAGCCCTTAACCCATCTTTCGATAGGATTGGGCGTTAGGTATTATAAATGGGTATAGGAGAATTATACGTTCTTTTGAACGTAATGTCAAGCCCTTTTGTGAATATTTGACCGAAAGGCTGTTATTTTGAGTGATGTGAAGTCAGTTATTGACAGAATGAAACAAGTTTTGAAAGTTAACACAAACTCCGAACTTGCCGCAAAACTTGGGACTACTCTATCCAATGTAGATAATTGGAAAAAGAGGAAAAGTATCCCAGATAAGTATATTCTTTTGACTTCACAAATGACAGGAGCTAACCAATCCTGGCTTTTGACAGGCCAAGGCTCTATGTTTGACCACTCACACGCTTCTCCATCCACGGACACCCCTATAGAAGCCGAGCTTCTCGAAGCCTTTCGCAAGCTTCCCAAAAAGAAGCAAGACTACTACTACCACAAAATCAAAGCCGAAGCTCTTGAAGAAGAGCTCAAAAAGAGCGAATGACTTTGCAAAGGATAAGCGATGAAACTGCATTACAAAGTTTTCAACCACTCGGGCACGCTGCTCGAAACATTTGAAACAGACGCTCAAATAGCGCCGAGAGTTGGAGAAATCATCGTTTTGGACGAAATGGACAACACAACCGAGTTTATCGTCACGGATGTGCGCCATTTTCCTAAAGACGATTTCATCGAGATCACGTGCGAGAGTTTTTATCGTCAGGGTGGTTACACTCGCTACTACTATCTTTCTCAAGAATACTGGCTGCCACCAAATGGTGAATTTTATCTATACAACCCAGAGCATCACACGCTTCCGAAATAGCCTTGTAGCATTTGCTCTCTGGCTCGAACTGTAGCAAAGCTTGCGCCGTTCGCAGTTTGTGGTATGCGTCTTTTGCAAGATCGTATGCCGAAAAAACGTTCATAGAACGCTTGCGCAATCTTTCTTCCATACCGAATCCTTTCTATAAGATTTGCCAAGCCGACAACACGTTTTTAAAGAACGTACCCACTCAATTACCCTCGTATTTGAACACACACGGCTCAAATCGCTACAATTTAATCAGCCCTTAACCCATCTTTCGATAGGATTGGGCTTAAGGTGTTATAAATGGGTATAGGAGAATTATACACTCATTTTGAGTGATAGTCAAGTGTATGAGGGTGCTATATGAAAAAAATTACTCCCATTTTGCAAAGAATAAAGAATCTATTACACGCTAAGACAGATAAAGAAATGGCCGAAAAATGGGGGATAAGCTATTCTACTTTAGATACTTGGAAAAACAGAGATAAAATTCCTGAAAAAAGATTACTTGATTTTTCTCTCAAATATGGAGTATCTTTCGATTGGCTCTTAACCGGCAAAGGCGAACCATTTCCCACTTCTACCAACATCAACATCGTAGAAGAGCAACAAGACAAAGAAAATACCACCAACTCCTCACATAACACACCTCCTAAGCTTGATAAAGAATTTGAAGTGATTTGCGAATATCTCAAAGACCTGGACAGATCCAAACGCAAAAAAGTGCTCAAATACATCTTGGAATTGAGCGATAATGGGGATGAGTAGTTGCAAATGGGTGCAACTTAATAAGACTATTTATGAAAGTATGGTACAATGTACTAGTTACTAGCATCTTACCGGCATCAAAAATAGCGTTTAACGGTGCAAAGCCAAGAAGACTATAAAAGATTTAAAAGAGAGCAAAAATGACAAAAGCGTTGAGACATTTTTGGATCGGATTTAGAAACGCTTTCAACGACGATATAAAAAGCTTGAAAAAAGAGATCCCGGTCAAAGAGCTATGGGAGATCTCAAGTAATCTTGATAGAAAGTTTGCAAAGATAGATGAAAAAACCGCCAAAAAAATCAGAAAGCACATCGACTACCAAGCAGCCTACTAAGGTAGAACAAAATCTCAATGTCAATATAACTCCTCATGTCTTCGATTCTCTTGCTCGCCTAAGAAAAACCGATCCCGAACTTGCCGAAAAAGCTCTTGAACTTCTTAAGTACGACATAGAAGAGTCGCACAGAGAAAAACAGGCTCTTTTGCTTCTTGAGCAAAACGAGCAGCAGATGCGCAAAGAAGAACTCCCTTTTCTTCGCAAACACGCCAAAAGAGGTCAAATATTTGCCTTTATCGTGGCTTTGGCCGGTCTTGGAAGTGCCATCTTTTTTGGATTGCAAGGAATGGAAAAAGCAGCTATTGCAAGCATATTTATTCCACTTGGCACGCTTGCGGTCCATTTTCTTGGCAAAAAATAGCCCTCTTGGCTTTGCACCCTCGACAATGAGCTTTCAAAGATCATACCACCCGCAACTGTTTCGGACTTGAGCCAACTCGGCTCTTTGCCTACAATTTAATCAGAGCTTAAAGCTCCATTCGATAAGATTTGTTATACCTCGTTGCAAGTGGTTATAGTGAAATTATAGTGTATTATCTTGACTTTGTCAATAATTTGGTGAACTATTATCACTTTTAGGGTGGCTATGGAAAAGCTAAAAGAAAGAATCAAGTTTCTTAGACAAAAGTTTAATATCCCAAACCAACAATCCCTTGCCGACATTTTAGGCGTTTCGTTAGATAGAGTTAAAAGCATCGAAAGCGGAAGGGTCAAAAAATTACACCCGGAAGAAGTTGATGTTTTAGTGAAAAAATTTCACCTTTCACCCCACTGGCTCCTCACCGGCGAGGGGGAAATGTATGAGAAGTCTTCCTCGTCTGCCGATCAAGACTCTATCGAGGTGGAAATCTTATCGGTTCGTCCCAGTGCTGGAGCTGGTTCGAATCTCGAGGCGGTAGATCTCTTCGATAGCGGAGAGAAACTCTACATCGACAAGATGCTTTTCAAGAAGCCTCCCAAAGGTAAAATCCGTGCTATGCAGGTAGATGGCTATTCTATGGTCCCGATGCTTTTCCCTGACAGCTGGGTGCTGGTAGATGAAACAAAAGAGTTTACCGGCGACGGCCTATATGTGATCAATTTCGACAATATCTTGATGGTCAAGCTCTTAGAAATGAATCTCGACACAGGCAACCTTTGGGTAAAAAGTGTCAATCCGCAATATGATAGCTGGGAGATAAAGTCAGGCGATCAACGACATTTTGAGATTTTCGGAAAAGTTGTGAGGTGTATCATTTAACAATTTAGGATCATAAATGGATTTTGTTTTCTTTATACTTTTCATACTTTCGTTTATCGCTTTAGTAATAGGCCTTTTCAAACCCTCCTTAGTCCTCAAAAAGCTTCCAAAAGAAACACACAATAGATCCACTGTAGTCAAGCTCTATTTGACTGCCTCTATCTTTTTCTTTTTACTTACCGGCAGCACCGCGGGGGATGGGTTTTTTTCTGTAAGCACAATGATGCTCTTTGCTCTCTTTATCATCATCGATGGATATTTTTTAAAAGATTATATAGCCACAGGCAATATAAAGAAGCAGACTTTTGAGCATACAGGTACACAAACCAAGCGACACCAAAAGCCGGAATCGCACGATACTGCAGATGTAGAAATGATTTATCAAAAACCCGATGGAGAGATTTCTAAAAGGAGAGTAAAAGTCGAAAAAGTCAACGATGAATATATGAGGGGATTTTGTTTCTTGCGTGGTGGAGAAAGGACATTCAAGCTGGATCGTATCTTGGAGCTCAAAGATCTCTCCACCGGTATCGTATATAAAGATCCTGAAGAGATAAAAGACTTCCTTATAGCCTTCTTTCCTTACGAAGAGATAATTATCGATACCATCAATTATAATCATACGACATATGCAAATTATATCGATGAAGGATATTTTTACGGGAAAGTAGATGAGGATCTCATTGCAGATGTCAATCATGACTTTCACATTCTTTACGAAGGAGGAATCGAGTTTGATGCTGTAATCATTAGACTGGGAAAAGAAAAGCTTACCAATAGATACTTCCTCTTGATAAGAAATTTGAATAAGGATGCACTCGCTGGACTGTATGTAGATAAAATCATTGAGATGTTTGATTTGGATACGGGCGAGAGCATTCCAGATCCGCAAAAATATTTTGATGACATTTATGAAAAAGAGCTCCTAAGGCAACGAGAAAGAGAGCGTAAGCGGATACAAAAAGAAAATATAGAAAAGTTCATAGACGAATATAGTGATCTTTTGAAAGCTTTAGTCTATATTGCAAAATGTGATGGCACACTCAATGCAAAGGAAAAAAGTATCTTGATTGAAACTTTAGAAAACTTTGATAGCAGCATTCAAGATCCTGCCAAAATTATAGACAAAATAGTCAAAAATCACCTCTATTTTACTAGCTACAATTCGTTTGCATACAATATGAAAAAAATAATCGATAAATATCCCGAAATAGATTTTTTAGATTACGCTGAAAAGATCATATCCACACAGAAAAAGATACACACTGACGAGCAAAAAATACTTGATTACCTCACAAAAGCATACAATCGAGAATATAGCCTCAATTATGAAAAAGAATTCAAAGCCAATCATGGCGTGAAATGTCCACACTGCCATTCGAAGCACACTATCAAGAAAGGAAAAAGAAAATACAGAGACCACGTCAACCAACGGTATGAATGTCAAGAATGTGGGAAAATATTTTCGATTAAGCAAGAGAAAGAAGATTGATGAGCAGACTATAATTATAAAGGATATTGATGTTAACACAAGATGAGTTTTTTCTCATTATCCGCGAACAAAAATACATTCTAGATACTATTACTTTAGGCGGGTTTATGAAAAATAATTTCGAGTTACACTTTGTCGACGAGAGTTACGATTTCTATAACCTCACATTAGATATACTAAAAAGTGGATCAATCGAAATAAAGCACACTATCCAAAAACGGGCAAAAACTGCTATTCCAATTTTACGGTTAGACGTAAACGCATACCATACTAACCCGCTCCTAGAAGAAGATCTGATAAATTTTCCTATAGATGAGAAGCTTTTAAACTTAATGAAAAGATACAATGGTTACAATTTTAAAAAGGAAACACATCTACATTGCTATATCGAAAATTTTAATGATAAGTGGGCCTTTCCTCCTGAAGAATTTGGCTTAATATGCAATAATGAATTTCATGAGAACATTAAAAATTTTTGCACAAAATTTAATATCGAAGCCACTATTAGAAACGAGGGCTTGTTTTGAAGACCATACAGCAATTAATTGATACCTATTTACATTATCTCCATGCTAACTTTGATATAGAAAAAGTAGAAAAAAATATTTATAAGATAGTAACCCCTTTTTTAGACAGAAGAAATGATAATATAATCTTATATGCAATTCTCAAAAACGAAGGCAAAATAACTCTTACTGACGATTCGTATACTCTTGATGATTTACAGCTAAGTGGTATTAACTTCACAAAAAAACGAGAAGAAGAACTTAACAAAATTTTGCTCTCTTATGGAATATTTAGAAAAAACAACGAACTATTTATAACTACAGATCACAATAGCTTTGCCCAGAAAAAACATAATTTTATACAAGCCTTAATCAGCATAAATGATATGTATTTACTCTCAAATGAAAAAATTCAATCATTTTTCTTAGAGGATATACAAAAGTTTTTTGATGAAAAGAGTTTGATATATAGTGAAAACATTTCACTTACAGGAAAATCAAAAATAATTCACAAATTTGATTTTTTAATCCCCAAACAAGTGACAAAGTATAAAAAAGAGGCTCTTATCAAAGCCGTTAATTCTCCAAAAACTGAAAATATGAAGGCAATTCTTTTCTCGTTTCAGGATATTGCTAATACCGGCAGAACAGATAAAGGATTCGTAATATTAAATGACAGCAAAAAAATTAGCGACAAGATTTATGAAGCATGTGAAAATTATAATATAGTTCCATTGCTATGGAGCCAGATAGAAAAAGATTATGAAAAACTTGGAATAGCAGCTTAAACCCTACTCCCTCCTAAAAACTCCTCCCACCACTCAAGAAGTCGTCTCCGCTCCTCAAAAAAATCACTCCTCATGTATGCCCTTGTGACTTTACTGCCGATTGCGTGTGCCAATTGCGATTCTATGACTTCTACACTAAATCCATGCTCTTTTTGATGCTCATAACATATGGTTGAAAAGCTCGATCGCCAGCCGTGAGCATTGTGGTTCGTTATTTCCAGCCTTTTATGGGCCAGATTGAGAGTATTTTCACTAAGATGCTTGCCTATATTCATAGGCGCTGGAAATAGATATTTTGAGCCTTTGTTGATCTCTTTGGCTTCATTGATAATGTTTTTCAAAGTGTCTGTAAGCGGGAGCCTGAACTCTCTTTTCGTTTTCATCTCGCTTGCAGGGAAGATAATTTTATCTTCTTCAATCCATTCTACCTGCAATTTTTGAACATTGCCAGGGCGCAATGCTGTAAGAGCTAAAAATTTTAAAGCAAGCTTGGTGATCTCATAGCCAGGATAATTATCTAATAGCTTATAAATTTTTCGGATCTCTTTTTCGTTTGTTACGGCCTTAAGATTTCTTTTCTCCGATTTAGGGACGATAGTAGCAAGGTCAATCATTTCGGGAACATTTTTATCTGTATAATCATTATGTAGAGCGAATTTGAATATCTGCCTCAAAAGGATATGAACTCTTTTTGCAGTCTCACTTTTGTCTGTATTTTTGGTAGAAGGTGTTTTAACATTTTTGACATCTTTGATTACTTCTATCACGTCTCTTTTAGTGATTGTTCGGATATCTTTTTCGCCCAATTTTGGTAAAACATAATTTCTGACTCGCACTTTTTGTCTCTCCAAGTGTGTAGATGATAATTCGTGAGACTTTAATGCAAAAAATTCATCCGCTATGTTTTTTAGAAGATATTTATCGTCTTGCTGAGATTTTTTTGACTTACCTCTTTTTTCCATAACTGGATCTATGTTTTTACGTATAAGCGTTTTGATTTTTTTGAGTTCCTCTCTTGCTTCGGCTAATGTAACGTCCGGATATTTTCCTATTGTGTAGATCTTCTCTTTGCCACCAAATCTATATTTGATACGGAATGTTTTTGTCCCATTTGGCTTGATCTCCAAATACAATCCGTCTCCGTCAAAAAGTTTGTAAAGCTTCTCTTTTGGCTTTGCCTTTTTGATTTTACTATCTGTCAAAGGAGGCACTACTCTGGGCATTATCGTCCTTTTTAGGGGTATGGATATGCAAAAATAAAATCACTATTCTTATTATACCCCTAAAAATACCCCTATAGGTTTTTAAAACAACTGAAATCATCTTAAAGTTAATTTGTGTGAAACTCTGTAATATAGTGGTTTTTAGGAGGATTTAAAGAGATTTCTGAAATCATTCTGAAGTTTCACTGGTGGAGGTGTGGGGAATCGAACCCCAGTCCGAAAACAACCCGCCATAGGCCTCTACGTGCGTAGTAGCGCTGATCAATCTCGATCACAGCGGGCTCAGCGCCCAAAGCCTGCTGCAATCCAGCCCGAAAGTGTCGATGCCAGGCTGGGTGACCTGACATCCAAGCCCTCTAGAGGATGACCCCGCAAAACCTAGAGCCAGAGGGCAGGCTCTAGTGCGAGGGACCCAATGTGGTTAACTTACGCAGCTACTGCGTAAGCGGGTCGGTATTGTGTATTGTTTACGTCTATTTTTTTGAGGAGTTTTTACGGCGTTCCTCAAGCCGGCACGCAACCTATGACGGACTGCTCCCGTCGAAGCCATGTCACCCCCATATTTGGGGCAACCAGCCAATATCAGGAGTTTATCTGTTCCTTAATATTCCCTGAAATTTCAGCAATTCTAGCAATTTTTTGAGACCTTGTCAAGTCTTCATCCAAAAGTATCTTGATAAAAGCGCTTCCCACGATTACGCCATCGACTTTTTTGGCCTTTTCTTTAGCTGTTTTTTCATCCACGCCAAAACCAAGAAAGATTGGCGTATCGGTCACTTGGCGTATCTGCTCAATGATATGATCGAGCTTTTCATACTTACTGGCTCCCGTGATACCGGCGTAGGCGACAAGATAGATGAACTTCTTGGAGTCTTTAAGAATTTTGGAGATGCGCTTAGGCGTATCGGTAGGCGCTACAAAATCAATAAGGGCCAATCCTTGCTCGTCAAAAAGGGGCTTATACGCCAACGCCTCTTCATAAGGAAGATCTGGGATGATAAAGCCGCTTACTCCAAGCTCTTTGGCCTCTTGGATGGAGCGCTGCATGCCTCGATGGTAAAAGGGATTAAAATACCCCATCCATAGCGTATCGATCTGGGAAGCTACCGCTTTGGTAATAGCCAAAGTATCGGCAAACTTGAAGCCCTTTTGCAAAGCCCGTACATTTGCCTCTTCTATTACGGGTCCGTCAGCTACTGGATCGCTAAAGGGGATGCCAAGCTCTATGCTATCTACTCCCTTTTCTCTCATTGCCAATACTAAATCGATGGTAAACTCTTTATCGGGATAGGCGCTAGTAATATACCCTACAAGTCTCTTCACGATACCCCTTTTTGATTGTAATTGTACCCTTTTTTTGATAAAATGAACGTAATTTGGAGGAGTGATGAAAAAAGAGACGGTACGCACAATCAAAGCGCGCAAAGGCAAAGAGAAGCTTGTGATGATCACGGCGTACGATGCTTTGTTTGCCAAACTTTTCGCCCCTTTTGTGGACATGTTGCTCGTAGGCGATAGCCTTAATATGAGTTTTGCAGGACGAAAGGATACGCTCAGCGCTACAATGGATCAGATGCTCTACCACACAAAAGCGGTCTGTGCCGGAGCACCCCAAAGTTTTGTAATCTTTGATATGCCCTACGGCAGCTATACCGATCCAACTACAGCGCTACAAAACGCCATACGGGTCTATCAAGAGAGCGATGCCGATGCAATCAAACTCGAAGGAGGAGAGGAAAAAGCTCCTATAGTAAAGCATCTGGTACAAAATGGCGTGGCAGTTATGGGCCATATAGGGCTCCTTCCTCAGCATGTGCGAGGTGAAGGAGGCTACAAAGTAGTGCATGATCAAAACAGACTCTTACGCGATGCTCAAGCCCTTGAAGAGGCCGGAGTTTTTGCTTTGATCCTTGAGGGGGTCAAAGCCACATTGGCCAAAGATATCACTGACTCTGTATCCATTCCTGTCATCGGTATAGGAGCTGGAACTGATGTGGATGGACAGGTACTCGTATGGAGCGATATGCTTGGACTCTTTGAGGAGTTCAAGCCAAAATTCGTCAAAAAATACTGCGAGGGGGCGCGTTTGGTCAAAGAGGCAGTACAACGCTATGCCGACGAGGTAAAAAGCGCTCAATTTCCCGACAAGGATCATAGCTACTGATGCAAAGGATCGTCGAGATAGAGAGATTTAGCGAGGAGCAAAATTTTGAGAGTTCACTCCGCCCTACCCGGTGGAGTGAGTATATAGGTCAAGAGAAGATCAAAAACAACCTCAAAATCTTTATCGAAGCCTCCAAAAAGCGGGGTGAACCTCTCGATCACGTGCTTTTTTTCGGTCCTCCTGGGCTTGGTAAGACAACTTTGGCCAATATCATCGCCGCTCAAATGCAAAGCTCCATCAAAACAACAGCCGCACCGATGATAGAAAAGAGTGGCGATCTTGCCGCAATCCTTACCAATCTTGAGGAGGGTGATATCCTCTTTATCGATGAGATCCATAGGCTCTCTCCCGCCATTGAGGAGATTTTGTATCCGGCGATGGAGGATTACAGACTTGATATCATCATAGGCAGCGGTCCGGCGGCCCAGACCATCAAGATTGATTTGCCCCGCTTCACTCTCATAGGAGCCACCACAAGAGCAGGAATGCTCAGCTCCCCTCTAAGGGAGCGCTTTGGGATGCATTTTCGTTTACAATTTTATTCGCCCCAAGAGCTAGCCAAAATCGTCTCCAACGGCGCTGTAAAACTTGGCAAAAATATCGAGCAAGAAGCAGCTTTTGAGATTGCAAGACGCAGTCGGGGGACTCCTAGGATCGCTCTAAGGCTGCTCAAACGGGTGCGAGATTTTGCCGACGTGGCGGAAGAGGAAGCTATCACCCTTGAGCGAACCAAGGAGGCTTTGGAAGCTTTGGGAGTTAATGAACAAGGTTTTGACGAGCTGGATTTGAAACTTTTACAGCTTTTAGCCGAAGCTAAAGGCAGACCCTTGGGTCTTGGAACCATTGCGGCTGCACTCAGTGAAGACGAGGGGACGATAGAGGATGTGATCGAACCCTTTTTGCTGGCCAACGGCTATATTGAACGTACAGCCAGAGGTCGGCTCGCCACACCTAAAACTTATAAGCTGTTGCGTCTTTCTCCAAAAATCCAAAGTACACTATTTTGATGAAACCAATTCACTTTTTGGGTATCCTCTTTTTAGTCGTCGGCTACTTCGCTTTTCGAGTATTCTACCCATTTTTGGGGACGATGACTATCGCTATTTTGTTGGCTCTTGCCACCTACAAATTCCATCAGTACTTTTTGGCCAAACTTCCAGGTCGTATCCTTCCATCCTTTGCCAGCACGCTGGTCCTTGGTGTAATATTTTTCGCACCTTTGGTCTATATTATTACCAACGCCGCCACATTTGTTACCCATATCGATTTTAGTATATTGCACCAAACCATAGCTAATTTTAAAAACTGGGTAGAAGAGACGATCAAGCAGTATCATCTGCTCTCCTCCAATATCGAAGAGTACACCGCCGACTTCGACATCAACGCAATAATCAACTGGATACTCCAAATGGCCACTTATATTGGTAAGAAGAGCGCCAACTTTTTAAAAGATATTATCCTTATTCTTATCTTTTACTTTTTCTCCACCCTCTATGGTAAGGATGTGCTTCTTTACTTGCAAAATATCATCCCTTTTAAAAAAGAGGATAGCCTCATACTCTTTGAAAATCTAGCCGGAGTGCTTGGGGTCGTTTTTAACTCCATTATCGCTACGGCAATTTTTGAGGGTATTTTATTTGGCATCATAGCCCAGATTTATGGATACAATGGTTTGATGTTTGGCATACTTTACGGCTTTGCCTCACTTGTCCCGGTAGTAGGGGGCGTATTGATGTGGCTGCCTTTGAGCATTGATCGCTATTTCCACGGAGATACGACAGGCGCTATTGTTATCGCTTTGTACTCCATCCTTGTCATCTCCATAATCGCCGATACTTTTATAAAACCTATTATCATCCATTATATCGACCGGTTGATGCTCAAAGATACCCACATCCAAGTCAATGAGCTGCTGATCTTCTTCTCTATTGTAGCGGGACTCTCAAGTTATGGTTTTTGGGGTATGATCATAGGACCAGCAGTGATCACACTGCTGATCAGTATCCTCAACATCTATCCCAAACTCGCCCGTCACGCTACGTGATAATATGGCCTACAAATTTGCTCATATTGTCTATGATTTTGCCGCCTCTTCGATATCCCAAGCCACAAGACTCATAAGCAAAAAAGAGTCCGGCTTGGTAGTGTCTACCCTCTTCGTCTTTAGGCAGTTCTACAAACTCTTGATATACCGCTCCAAAGGATCCATACTCTCCATCCTTTTGGGCTAAAATCTCTCCATTTGGTCCATAAATGGCAATATTCTCCCCTTCTCGACCAAAAAAATGCTTTTTGACGTAGGGTTTGTCTTTGAGTGGCTCGAAAGAGGTCTCTAACAAAAGAGGATGGTTTGGAAATAGATCCCACAAAATCTTGAGCATCCCTTTACTTTGAAACATCAAGGTATAAGCCGGATTGAGAATAATAGCTCGTTGATTTTTGATAATTTCGGTGAGCAAGAGTGCAAGTTCTGGTTCATCGATAGCGATATTCTCCCAAGGGATGAGCTTAAACCAAAACTCAAAAGGGATATCCTCACAAAATATCCCCTCCTCGCTAAACCCTACCTCATCCACATAACAAAAATGGGTATCAAAACCTGCCTCAGAAGCGATAACTTCTAAAAGTCTTGTGGTATTTTCATCCTCTACGCTCCCTTTAATAGAGCTAAAAAGTATTTTCCACCCCTCGTACCACTCCTCAAAATTGGAGGGATCCTCCTCTAGTGTCACAAGGCGGCGAAAATTTTCACGGATTGCCTCGTAGACGCTATTAAATTGACGCTCTTCATCAAGGTTGTTATATTTAAGAATCGCCCACTGCACGATCGCCGTCTCAAAAAGGGCTGTGGGCGTATCGGCGTTAAATTCCAAAAGCTTAATAGGCTTGCCATCAATTCCGCCGGCCAGATCAAAACGGCTGTAAATATGCCAATGTACATCATTCTCCCAGCTGAGTTTCACTGCATCCACAAGATTAAAAGGGATACCTATGTCATGGAAGAGATTGTTTTGTATCACATACTCTCCAGCTTCTACAAACATCTCATACAGCTCATTACCAGCCTCGTAATAGGCTTTGGCTTCTTCTTCATGTACTTCTACTAATTCATCAGCCACATAATCGGTCCCATCACTATCTGTATGCCATTCAAATCCTATACTCTCCAAATACTCCTTTGGTAGAGGTTTGACCTTACGAAGTTTTACCATCTCTACCCCTCTTTTTCATAAATTTAATCACCCCATAAGGTAAAATTGCCAAAAGCACCATAAAGAAAAATGTGACGTACAAACCGATCATATGGGTATCGTTCATCCTTAACCTCCAAAGCTAAAAGAGCGTTTTGTGGTACTGCCCCCCGTACTTGGTTTGGGAGCAAAAAAGCCAGTTTTTTTGGGAGCTGTTTTGGTAGGAGCAAAAACAGCAGAACCTTTTTTAAAACTATTGACGCTTCGTCTGTAAGCGCTTGGATTTTTAAAACTTCGCTCTCTTTGCTGCTGATACGTAGGATTTTGAAAGAGTTTACTCCCTATCCAGCTCCCAATAATCGCTCCAGCCGCACTTGCTAGTATCGTTTCGCCTAAACTTAATCCCCCAGAGCTCGCTTGAGGATTGACTAAAGGGCTTTGACCCGACTCTATTTTAGGAGCCTCTTGAGCTACCAAACGATCAAGCTCCTCCTTGCTTAGTATCCTCTCCGTACCATTGAGATCTCGCAAGATAACTCGTGTTTGAGAGCTTGGATACTCCTCGACAATCTTGTATTTGCCCGGAGCGGTCTCTTCAATTACTACAAAAGCCCCCTGTTTTTTCGCAGCCTCGCTAAAGGTGCCTGTAGTGGCGGTTTGCTCTTCGCTCTTTTTTTCACATCCACTCAATCCCAAAACTAACACAGCTCCAAGACCGCCTACCATCGCGTAACTAGACGCTTTTTTGATAAAGTGCATTCTTCCTCCTCAAATAGATATAAAGCACAATCGAAACTAGGATCATACCCAAAGAGAGTAGTTGGCCCATCGTCATCCAGCCACAACAGATAAATCCAAGCTGGATATCAGGTGCTCTGAAAAACTCGCATAAAAACCGAAATGTACCGTAAAGCATACCATACAGCGCCATCAGCTCTCCGTCAAAGCGCTTATATTTTCTATACCAAAAGAGGATAGCAAAGGTCAAGAGACCCTCACAAAAAGCTTCATAGAGCTGGGATGGGTGTCGTAAAGTAGAACCTACATAAATGCCCCACTCCACATCTGTGGCTCGCCCTACAAGCTCTTGGTTTAGAAAATTGCCTATACGTCCAAAGGTATAGCCCAAAGGTACAGAGACCGCCACAAGGTCCATAAGCTGCCAAAAATTTTTCTTATATTTTTTGGTATAGAGCCACGTGGCTATTAAAAAGCCTATAATCGCCCCATGATAACTAAAGCCTCGAATGCCCACAAAGTGGCCGTTTAAAAAGGGATTAAATATCTGCCAAGGGTGTGTGAGATAGTATAAGGTATGAGGATCGTAAAAGAGAATGTAGCCAAGTCTCGCTCCCAAAATCACTCCAGCTTCAGCCCAAACAAAGTAGATATCAAGCTCTTTTGACGTAAAGGGGAGATGGTCGTGTTTGACCAGCCATTGGGCAAACCAGAGTGTAACCAAAAGGGCTAGCACATACATAATCCCGTACCAGTGCACGGGAAAGCCAAAGAGATGAAAAGCCACGGGATCAAAATGTTTGTAAATATGGTTCCAGTAGTGCATCGCCCTCCTTGGTCACAAAATTATCAAAAAATTACCGTCAAACTACCTCTTTTAGGAGATGGATAAAGGGTCTTCAGGCGTAGTTTGATTTTGATTTTTGACATAATATCGAATATTAGTTATCAAGCCGCTCTTTTCTCCTTTTGCTCATACTCCTCCAAAAGTTTATCGAGGAGTCCAAAAAGCTCTTCGGAAGTATGTTCGAGTTTTTGAAACTCTTTATAGATATCCTCTTGATGTTGCAATAAAAACTCCTCAAAATCTGGTCTTTGTACGATACTTATAATCCTTTTAGAGTAGTCGTGAATTTTTTTGTGAGGTACGGCTATCTGTTGGAAAATAGGGCTTGAGCCATACAGCTTTTTACCCTCGCTTTGGTACCATCGGCCAAAATCGCAATGTTTCTCGTCCACATAAGGACTCTCTATCTCTCCGCTAAAAAAGTTGCGATAGACCACTTTGTTTTTGTAGATGATGTGATCGAGCTTGAATTTGGTAATGTTGATAATATGTTGGATAAGATTTGCCAGATGTTTGGATGTGGAGGCTTTTTGGGTAAAAGTTTGAATAGAGTTTTTAAACTCTTTGAGAGCCTGAGCCGATTCGTTGGCTATCTTTTCCATCCTCAAAGAGTTCTCTACGCTCTTTTTACTCTCTTCTTGAAGTTCGCTTAATACTTTACGCACATCCTCCGTAGATTTTTGGGTCTTTTCGGCTAGTTTCCTCACCTCATCGGCTACCACAGTAAAGCCCTTACCCATCTCCCCGGCACGCGCCGCTTCTATAGCGGCGTTAAGAGCCAGCAAGTTGGTCTGATCGGCGATATCGTTGATGAGTTTGATGATGTCGTTGACATTGGAAGCCTTTTTGTTCAAAGACTCTATGACAATGTTAGACTCGTTAATCATATAGATAAGTTTACTCGTCGATTCCATAATTTTATCGAGTCTATGGGTGATCTCTTGGGAATTTTTTGAGATACTTTCGCTATTTTGTACAATCTCTTTAACCTTTTGGATAGAACTCATTAGGTCGTTTTTGATGATGGCTAAGCCTCCGGCTACCCCTCCTCCTAGTTGCCCTACTTTGGAGTTGAGCTTCTCTTTTTCCATAAATTTCTCTTTGATCATGATGTTGTGGATCGATTTGTTAATCGACTCGGCGATTTCGCGGAATTTTCCTTGATATTTGGAGATATCTATCTTTGTAAACTTTTTCTTCTCAAGATTTTTTAACACCGTGTTGGCTTCATTTAAAAATCCATCCACTTGACGCATGAAACTTAAAAGATTATCATACATCTCTTTGAGCTCACCTGTATCGTTGACACCAATATTATAATCAAAAATCCCATTTTTAGCCTTTTGCACCATCAATGAGATGGCTGAAAGATTTTTTCTAATGTTTAAGACATTGATGAAGATGATCAACGCACACAAGAAGTTGAAGATATTGATAACAAAAATAGAACTCACGCCATTTTTGTAGATCTCATATCCTAAAGAGATGGAAAAAAGAAGTATCGAAGCGATATTGGCGTATTGGATCTTTTGGAGCGAGGAGAGATTCATGCCCATCCTTTTTGCCTATTATCGACAATGGACGGGCATTTTTTAGCACTATTTGAGGATCACCCTCGCATGTAGAGGTTGCGTGGGACGGTTGTTGTGTCCCATAATCTTTTGCATCTGCTCTAACTGCTCCTTACTCGCTTCTACGGGAGTTTTGAGCACGATCCAGCGTACTCCCTCGGTACATGGCGGTGTGGTAAAAGAGCCATCATATCGGTAGTAATCGACTTTTTTGGGGAAGAGATCGCCCGGATTAAACATCTCTTTGAGCTTTTGAGGATGATTGGGTCTTGGATCAAGATCGGCCAAAATACGCGAGAGGGCCAGATTTGGTTTACCCTCTTGAAACATCACAGCCACCACCAGATACTCTCCATCCTTGCTTTTATGCACGAGGTGAGCCTCCATGGGAAAATGTTTACCATTTATTGTGTTTTCGCTCGGAGTATGAAAATGAAACTGTACCAGATCAAAAGGAATGCCATCAATGGTAAACTCATTTTTGCCAATAGTGCTTACCTTTATAGTATGACCGTTGTTTACCACCTCTTGGGCATTGCCGGTATAGTAAACTTTAGGATTAGGAAGCTCGGCTTCGATGAATCTGTTCATATTTACTGGAGATTGGTTTGCTCCTAGAGCGCATAGACGAAATTTTGGATCGATCTGACCCCAATGCACTGGACCATTTTTGCCTTTATAGCTCCAATGGGCGTGCTCGGCATGATACCCCCCACCCGTCACTCCAGCTAAAGCAAACGCCGCAGCTGCACAAATCATCGCGAGTCTCTTCATCCGCTTATCCTTTTTTGAGTCTATTATAAACCAAAGAGGATTAATCCTCTTTTAAAGCTTCGGCGATCAGCTCCACCGGATTTTTAAAAATCGTATCCACGCCCTTTTGGTACAAAGAGTTGCTAATTTGTACCCTGCACGCACTACACTCCGCACTCACTATCTGCGCTCCGCTTTGGGCGATCATAGCTGCTTTTGGTTTGCCCGCAGCCTCGGCTAGGTGAAACTTCTCCGTCTGGATCGTTACTCCCCCAAAGCCGCAGCAGCGGTTGGGGTCTTCCATCTCTTTGAGCTGATAGTTTTTGGCCAAAAGAGCTCTTGGTTCTTGCCAGATACCTTGGACTTTTCTGGCGTGACAGGCATCGTGATAGGTGACGGTAGCAGGCAGCTGCTTGCCCTTTTTGGCCAAAATCTTGGGCAGCTCAGTATGGTGGTAGAGCCATTCGGTAGCCATATAGATCTTTTTGTTGAGCTTCCTTGCCCGCTGGGCCCACTCGCTCATCCCTCTATTTTCAAAAAAGAGCTCCCAGTCGTGGCGAATCATGGCGCTACAAGTGGCCTCTGGTATGATGATCGCCTCCACCTCGTCGATAAAGCTCTCAAAATATTCAATATTTTTCTTGGTCAAATACTCCACTGTATCGAAATCCCCGGTGAAATAGGCCGGCGCCCCACAGCACAGCTGCTTTTTTGGAATGAAGATCTCATAGCCTAAACTCTTTAGGATATCCACCAAACTATCGCCGATCTCGGTGTAGTTGTAGTTGGCCAAACATCCAATGAAGATGGCCACTTTGGGCCCTTTGTCTTTGTTGAGGTGGCTTGGGTATTTGTTTAAAAAGCTTTTGCTTTTGAGGGAAGGGAGCAAGCGATCCTTTTTGATCATCGGCAACTTGAAACGTGGCAACAGCCCTCTGCCCTTTTGTTCCTTTTTTAAAGCACAGCTATGAAAGACATATCCTAGTTTGTTGGCCAGATCCATCATAAAGCGGTGTCGAAGCAGCCAAAAAAAGGCCCGCTTGTACCAGGCGATGCCATACTTTTTGGCAATATCGGCTCGCACCTCTTCGATGATCATATCGGTAGGTAGGTCGTTTGGGCAGACATCCACGCAGTTAGTACACAAAAAGCAGCTCTCAAAAATATCTTTGGCCTCGCGGTCTAGTTCGATCGCCCCCTTTTGGTAATCGCCTAGTAGTTCAATAAAACCTCTTGGACTCGTTACCTCGTCGGGATTGACCTGATGAATGGTGCACGTGGGGATACATTTCCCACACTTAATGCACATATCGCTTATTTTGCTGTACTCAAACACCTCTACACCTCTTGCAACTTCATACGATCCAAATAGAGCAAATATCCCCGAGCCTCTTTGCCTAAGAGCCGCTTGATAGCTGATTTGTAAAAACCTACCTGCTTGAAGTAGGGGCGCTGGTCTTGAGGCGTAGCACTTTTATAATCGATCACCACAATCTCCTCACCTATAAAAAGGTGGTCGATTATACCCAGATGTCCATCAAGGATGAATGGTATTTCACGAAAAGAGTCCATACCAAAGCTTTCCTCAAGCTTTTTAGCCTCTTCCACTCTTTTGGCGATCTGTTCAAAATCCAACTCAAAAAGAGCGTAACGGCTTTGCACATATTCTATCCCCACTTCTAGGGCTTGATGGTAGGCATTACCTAGCGTAATGGCGCGATAATCGTTTGGTTCATACTCCTCCTCAACCTCTTCTACAAACTCTTGAAGTCCATAAGAGCGAAGTTCCAAATCAAAATGTCCCTCCTCTTGAGGAGTAACAGGCTTTGACTCTATCTTTTGCAACTCTCCTCGCACCTCTTCATCCAAAAAGCCAAAACGCCTACTCTTTGGATTTTTAAGCACGAAAAGTCCCTCTTGAGCCCTTGTAAGAGCCACATACGCCACATTTTTGAGCTCCCAAACTCTATTTTTTTGCTCCTCTTCTAAAGCTAGAGCATACTCCTCATCCACCGCCTCTTTATCCTTTTGACGCAGCCAGAAGCGATCTGGGGTGATACCTTGCTGCTTAATAAGCAGCCTAGAACTTTTGTCTTTGTCTTGTCCCAAAGTATCAAGGACGATCACATATTCAAAAGCGAGTCCTTTAGACTTGTGGATGGTGAGCACCTCTATCCCTTTTTTGGCACTTGGCATCTGCAACTCACACTCGCTGATATGTTGGATAAACTCCTCTATATCTTTATATGCAATCGCCTCTTGGAGCAGCAGCTGCACGCTCTCATCCCAAAAATCAAAAGTTTTAGCCAGCTTCTTAATGGCGGCTACTGGCTTAAGCCCTTCAATGGAGGGAAACTCCTCCACTTTTTTTCCTAAAAAACTCTCAAAATGGAAGCGATACAGCGATGGGCTTTTTCCTTGGTGCAAATAGCTTATTAGATCAATAAGAGCCTTGGCCCGTGGCTGGTGGATCATAAGCTTTGAGCTGCTTGTGACCGCTTTGAGGCCAAGAGTATCAAGATGCTCGGCCACTTTTTGGATATCTTGATTCGTTGGCACTAAAATAGCGATCTGTTCGGGTTGTACGCCGATATTTTGCAACTTTTCCAAGACCTTATCCAAACTTTTAAGTAGCTCTTCACTCTGCTTGACCTCCACATATCCGCCCTCTTTGGCGCTCTTTTGCCTCAGTCCAAACTGATTGTTCACATACTCTACAATATGCGATCGTGAACGGTAGTTGCGTTCTAGTTCCTCCTCATCCATCCCGTAGCGCTCTTTAACATAATCAAAAAGTTTGGCGTTGCCTCCTCGAAAACCATAGATCGCTTGCTTCTTGTCCCCTACATAAAAGAAACTGCGCCATTCGTTGGTAGAGGCAATCTCATCTACTATCGGCTCAAAAATCCTCCAATCTTCGGTGGATGTATCTTGAAACTCATCGATAAGAATATGTTGCAATCGGCTATCAAGACGAAAATACAAAAAGTGGCTATCTATCCCTTGCTGCAAAATATCATAGGCAAGGTGTTTGATATCGGTAAAATCGAGCCGTCCAAGCTCCAAAGCTCTACCAAGCCTCGCTTTTTTATAGAGCCCGTAAAAATCAAAAAGTTTGCGTAAAAAGTAGGACTCTTTGAAGCGAAAGTAGGCTCCAAGCTCCTTTTTGAAATCCAAAAAGAGCCCATCTGCTTGCTTGCACTCCTTGATCCCTTTGGTTTCGCACAGACTCGATTTTTTTATCCAAGCCCTAAGGTTTCCCGATTTGGTAAAGAGCACTTCTTGTAATGGACGCTCAGGATCAAACTCTGCTTGTTTGGCTTTGGTGCCGTGGGTTTGGACAAACTGGGCCAAACGCCGGTAGGCTGCTAACAGCTGCTGGGTATTGTCGGGCAAAGGATTTGGAGGCGGCGGGAGCTCTTTGTCCTTTTCATACAACAAAGCAAAAAAATCCTCCAATCCCTTTTGGTCAAACCATCGAGCAAATCGAACAAAATCATCAAAACTCTTTGAATCCAAACTTTGCAAAAAGAGCTCAAATCCCTCGTGGCCTCCAATCTCAAAATCGCTTGCCACTCCGGCGTAGTAGGCAAATTTCCTCAAAATCCGCTGCACAAAAGAGTCTATGGTCATAATAAAAATATCGGCGTTTAAAAATCTCTGGTGAAGATATGAGAGTTTTTGTTCGATCTTTTTTGGCTCTTCTTTGAGCCAATCTGCCCAGATCTGTATCCTTTTGGAATCCTTTTGAGACAAAAAAAGCCCTACTCGCTCACTCATCTCATGGGCCGCCTTGTTGGTAAAAGTGATGGCCAGCACCTCTTTGGGATCGGCCCCACTGAGCAGCAATCCTACATATCGCATCGCAAGAGCATACGTCTTTCCCGTTCCCGCACTCGCTTCCAAAGCCAAAAGTCGTTTCATAATATTTTTTCAGCGCCCAAAGACCTCGCCCTTGAAAGCTACGAGGAGAGTGCTTACTTGACCCCCTTTCATAAAGTTTGTTACTCGCTACTTCGTACGATTTTGCCCCATAAACTCAAGAGGCTAAAGCGCATATCTAAAAAGTGCTGGCAACCACTCCCTTGCAACCAAACAGATACTCGCAAAATCTGCAATAACTCATATCCTCGCATCTTTTTGCTTGCTGGGGCAAATTTGCAAGGGCGTCAGCCAATCTCTCTTTTGCCTTATCTACTGGTACTTTTTGTAGTAGCGTGTTGGAAATATCCCAAAAATAGACCTCCTCAGTCTGCCACAAAAGAGCATAAAATTCGGCTTGGAGTTTGGTTTTCTCTTTCTCATAGGATTTGAGATAGTTTGTAGTTCTTGTAGAAGTTTTATAATCATAAATAAAAACTTTATCCCCTTTTTGAATTACCCTATCAGCTCGAGCTTGTAGCACGATAGGACCAAAAGGGATACTTTTAGTGACCTCGTGGTTCACCATGCCCTCTAAGAGCTCAAAATCTTTTTGACAAAAGCGGCGTAATTTCGCCTCCCATTCTACCAATATGTGGTAGCGCTCTTGTACACTCGCTTGCTGCAGCAGATACTTCATTACCAGCCGATGGTACTCTTTGGCGTCTTGGGGTTTTGCTTTAATGGCATTGGCGATAGCTGTGTGGATTTTACTGCCAAGCAATTTTTTAGGCGGAGCTTTAATCTTTGCAACGGAGTGTAGATAGTAACGATAGCTGCATCGCAGCAGCATCTCCAAAGAGGTTGGAGAGAGTTTTTTAGGTCTAGGAATCGCTCCAAAAGCCTCAGCCGGACGGGCCTCATTTTGAAAAGTGTAGAGTACTTGCATATAGTACTCCCCGCTTTTTGGCTGGATATCTGGATAGAGCTGAGCCAAAAAGCGGCTAGGTTCGTTTTGCTCATCTTGGACATAGCTTATCGCTACCTCTTTGGCCCCTTTGAGCAGTCGGGAGTAGTAGTATTTTTGGAGACCTTCTTTTTGCGCGATAGTAGGCAGCTTGGCAAACTGGCGCAAAGCGGTATTTAAAAAAAGATCTTCACTTTTTAGTTTTGGTACCACCCCTTCGTTGAAATCGACGATGATGACGCCCTCGCTCTGTATTCCTCTGCTCTCAAGCACCTCCATGACCGTTACCTTGCCGCCTCGCACATCGTCAAAACTCTTTTTGGCTAAGCGATCAAGCAGTAAGTGAGCAAGGGTGCGTATATCCATCTGCTCTACTTGGCTCATACGCTCAAGGAGAAAAAGATCCTCCTCAATAACCCTTTTTTCTTTGTCACTGGCAAGCTCTACGATGAGTTCTCTAAGCCCGTGAAAATCTTCTATCCCCTCAAATCGGCTCAGCAACTGAGTATCAATTTTAGATAAAAAATTCTCATCGGCTAAAAAACGGACCCGGTATAAGGCTTCAAGCTTGCGATACAAAGGGGAGTAGATAAAACTATCCCCCATGGCGAAGTTTAGATTGTTATACTCGTCAAAGATCTCTAGATACTCTTTAAAATTGCCTTGGGGTACAATTACGCTAATCTTTTCTGGTTCTATACCTTTTTGGACAAATTCCTCTATTTTGGCAAAAACGAAATCGGCTTGGGCAATACGCCTATCAAAAAAGCGAATATCCACATTGGGCTCGCCGCTAGCTAGTGGCTCCTTTTCCCACTTCCAGCCATCGGCCTCAAGGGATATCGTATAGCGGCCCTTCTCTTTGATGCCAAACATCTTAAAAGCAAGCTCCAAATTAAACTCGTCCACTTCATGCTCTATCTGGATGGGTCGCTGGATTTGGGTGATGATTTCCCGATCAAAAGCGCTCAAATAGCCCATCAGCTCTATCTCTATCTTCTCAAACTGGGCAAAATAGTCGTGATTGATGCGGTACTCATCTAAAACGATCCAATCGCTCCACCCTTTTTGGGACAAAATCTCTTTGTAGTTTTGTCGTATTTGGCCAATAAGACGCATATGCTCCTCAAACTCCGCATACACATCGACTTTGGCCACTTCCTCTAAATCCACTTGCTCCAAAAAGAGCTCTTTTAAAAAGGAGTAGATAAGCTCCCCCTCACGGGCAAACTTCTCAAACTCTTTTGGAATACCAAGCTTATGCAGCGCCACCTCTTTGCAGGCTTGATGGAAGTAGACTTTGCGTAGCTCTTCGCTTATAAAAGGCTTTGGCGGCAAGATGGCACGCTCCAAAAACTCCGAAATAGTCAAAAGTTTTGGCAGTAGTCTGTTTGGGCCATTTTGGGCAAAGGAGCGGATTTGGCGCTGGGTGGTAAGGACTTTTAGTATCATACCCTTATACCGTTTTGCTAAAGACTTTTTTACCCTCGCCGTGACGCTTCATATACGCATCAAAAGGCATTACGATATTGCGAATAAGTAAAGTGCCCGTAGGGCTTACTTCGATAGATTGAGGAGTAATGCGCACAAGCTCCTCTTTTTCAAACTCCTTTAACTCTTCCAAAGCATCGGCAAAGTACTCTTTAAAATCTATCCCAAACTCCTTTTCTATACGGGGAATATCGAGCTTGAAGTTGGCCATGAGCTCCATAATCACCGCTTTTCGTATCCTATCATCTTGATTGAGCGCTACGCCGCGATGAAAAGGAAGCCGTCCCGCGTCTATCGCCGCTTCATAGGCCTCCATCTCTTTGTAGTTTTGGGCGTAGTAGTCCTCCCCCGCGCCGATGCTAGTAAGGCCTACACCTACTAGATGGGCTCCCCCTTTGGTAGTGTAGCCTTGGAAGTTTCTATGCAGCTCTCCTTTCTCGATCGCTCTAAAGAGCTCGTCGTCCGGTTTGGCAAAATGATCCATCCCGATCATTTTATAGCCGTGGGAGGTAAAAAAGTCGATAGTATACTTAAGGATAGAGAGCTTTACATCCGGACTTGGCAAGGTTGTCTCATCAATCTTTCGCATCGTCTTTTTAAGCCACGGCACGTGGGCGTAGTTAAAGACCGCCAAGCGGTCCGGGTCAAGCCGCAAAGTTTTACGAAGCGTCTCTTGAAAGCTCTCAAGGGTCTGATAGGGCAGTCCGTAGATCAGATCGATATTGACGCTTTGCATCCCGTAGCTTCTGGCTAAATCCACCGCTCTTTTTGTCTCTTCAAAACTTTGGATCCGATGGACCGCTTTTTGGACATGCTCGTTGAAGTCTTGCACCCCAAAGCTTACGCGATTAAAGCCCCCCTTAGCCAATACTTTCATATGCTCTTCGCTCAAAAACCTCGGATCGATCTCGCAGCTAATCTCCGCTTCTTGGCTCCAGTTTGGAAAGATCTTTTTGATTTCACCAATGATGGTCTCAAGCTGCCGAGGTGAAAAAAAGGTGGGCGTACCGCCTCCAAAATGGAGCTGGATCACTTCTCGCTTCGTATCGAGATGGTTTTGTATAATCTGCAGCTCTTTTTTAAGATAGTCGATATAGCGAACTTTTTTGTCCTCTTTGGAGGTAAAGACCACGTTGCAGCCGCAAAAGTAGCAAGCGCTTCGGCAAAAGGGCAGATGAAAGTAAAGCGAAAGGGGTTTGGAGGAGTCTTGAGCCTCAAGTTTGCGGATATACTCATCGTAGCTAAAATCTTCGCCAAACTCCACTGCCGTAGGGTAGCTGGTGTACCTTGGACCCGGACGGGAGTATTTGATAAACTTCTCAAAATCGAGCATTACGCCCCTCCCATAGGGGGAAATTGAAAATCTTTAAGACGCATAAAGAGATTGGGATGGTGGCGTTTGATATCTTGGACCAACTTTTTTATATCGATATCGAGCAGATTTTTGTTTTTGCTCTCGGCCAGCCGTTTTTGGATCTCGTTCATCGCTACCACCCACACGTCATTGAAATCGACGGGGATATTTTCTAATATCGCCTTTTCAAGTTTGAGATTGAAGTTTTCATATCGTGCCTCGTGGAGTGATCTTATTAGATGCATAAGAGCATCCAAAGAAGAGAGTACGAAAACTTTATCCTCTTTGGTTATTACGAACCACGGAGCTTTGTTGTCCCAGCTCCCTTGGACGAGTTCTAACGTCTTTTTGTTTGGATCTTTCGTATCTTCGAGCCGTACGATCGTCACGTTTTTGGGATTTTCTATCCCAAGCTCCGTCGCCATCTTATTGATATGGTTGAGTACCTTGGTACTTTTGGCAGGTTCCACCTATTCGCTCCTTTTTCTATCGAGCCAGACCATCACACCCTTTTGGGCGTGGAGTCTATTCTCCGCTTCGTCAAAAATCTCGTCGGCGTGGGCCTCAAAGACCTCCTCGCTCACCTCGTAGCCTCTGTACGCTGGCAGGCAGTGCAAAAAGATCGCATCGGGTTTGGCCAGACTCATCAAAGCCTCATCCACCATAAAGCCCTCAAAATCTTTGATACGCCGATCTTTCTCTTCCTCTTGACCCATACTGATCCAGGTATCGGTGGTTACTACATCGGCATCTCGTACCGCCGCTTTGGGGTCGTGTCCCAGCTCAATGGTAGCGCCGCTTGTCGTAGCAAACTCCAAGGCATCCTCTACTACCTCTTTATCTGGTTCGTATCCCTTTGGCGTGGCGATACGCAAAGTAAAACCTAGTTTAGAAGCTAGCATCAGCCAGGAGTGGGCCATATTGTTTCCATCTCCC
>JALWCE010000152.1 GCA_027036935.1 Nitratiruptor sp.
GAGACTCCTCTACGATACCATTCCCTTTGAAGATGAGCAGCTTTTTGGCGATTTTGTCCACGAAGTAGCGGTCATGACTCACGAAGATAACTGAGCCCGGAAATTTTTGGAGATTCTCTTCTAGGATATTGATGGTAGGGATATCCAGATCGTTGGTAGGCTCGTCTAGTATGAGGCAATCCACCTTTTTGGTAAAAAGCAGTGCCAAAGCCACCCTGTTTTTCTCCCCGCCGCTGAGGCTGCCTATCTTTTTGTCCAAAAACTCCTTAGGGAACAGAAAGTTTTTGAGGTAGCCATACACATGCATACTACGCCCCCATACCTCCACTCTGTCTCCTCCGTTGGGGCAAAAGGTCTCGATAAGGTTTTTGTCGTCGTCGAGCATGGAGCGGTTTTGGTCGAAGTAGCCGATAGCAAACTCGCCCCGCTTGATCACGCCGCTATCTGGCTCTATCTCGCCTAGTAAAAGTTTGAGCAGTGTGGATTTGCCAGCTCCATTTTTGCCCACTATCGCAATGGTGTCTTTTTGCAATATTCTGGTGGTGAGGTCTTTGATCAGCAGTTTGTCGCCAGCATATTTGGTCACGTTCTCCAGCTCGAACATCACCTTTTTCTTGCTTACCCCATCTTCTCGGTTGAAGTGTTTCTTCTCTCGCTCCAGCTGTATTTGGATCTTTTTGATCATGGAGGGATTCTTTTTGGCCTGTTCTCGAAGCTCCATCACCCGTTTTTTACGCCCCTCGTTGCGTTTGACTCTGGCTTTGACGCCACGACTGAGCCACTCTTCTTCTTGTTTGAGGAGTCTGAGGAGATTCTCGTGCCGCTTTTGCATATTTTTGAGCAGCTCCTCTTTTTGTCTCAGGTAGTCGTTGTAGCCGCCTTTGAAGCTGCGAAGCTGGCAATCCTCCACCTCCACCACCCGTGTGGCTATGCGATCGATAAAGTAGCGGTCGTGGCTGACAAAGAGCATGGTATAGCGCTCTTTCAAGATCATCTCCTCCAAAAAGGAGACCATATGGACATCTAGATGGTTGGTCGGTTCGTCTAGCAGTAGGAGATCAGGTTTTTGTAGCAAGAGCCCCGCCAGCGCCACACGCCGCTGTTCGCCGCCGCTAAGAGTTGTCACCAATCTATCTTCATACTCTTTGAGATTGAACTCTACCAATACTCTTTCTAGCTTTTCATCCATATTCCAGGCGTTGTGATAGTCGAGATAGTTGCTGATCTCGTTGAGTTCTTGGAGCAAAGACTCATCCTCTGGATGTTCGGCTACTTGTAGGCTCAGCTCTTCATATCTTTTTTTGGCCTCGTTGATCTCTGTCAGTTGCTGCAAAATCGCCTCTTTGACCGTGATGTTCGGTTCGAAATGGGGAACCTGGGGCAGCATGCGGATAGTGAGGCCCTGGCGTACGATCCGCTCCCCCTCGTCAAACTCCTCCAGACCCGCCACGATCCTCATTAGTGTCGATTTGCCCGCTCCATTTTTGCCCACGATCGCTACTCTCTCACCCTCGTCGATGGTGAAATCCACCCCGCACAAAATTTTCTGGGCCTCGTAGTTTTTCTTGATGTTTTTAAGATCTATAAGTGCCATTTATCACCCTTTTAAAAAAAATTAATATTTATCGCCACATTTTTTTAGAAGCTTTGAGCTTAAACATTTTGTGTATAATAGTTAAAATTTTCAAAAAGGAAAAGGATGTTGGGAGTTAGTATCCTCTATGGGATCTATATTTTACTAAAAATCTATGTCTCGGTGATGCAAGCGGGCTTCGTGGCCAAGGCAAAAGATGGCAAGCCAGTCTTGATGATGCCATCGAAATTTTTCAAAGCGGGCAGATACAGCCTCAAAAAGGAGCGCATCGCCATCGCCGAGGCTTTTGTAGAGTATATTTTGTTTATTTTTTGGATGGGATTTGGGCTGCGATGGCTCGACACACTTATTCAAATCAACGATCCTTTGATCAAAAGTGTGGTTTATGTGGATCTTTTTTTGATTATCAACTATCTGCTTACGCTCCCTTTTGATATCTATCAAAAATTTGTGGTGGACGAAGAGTTTGGTTTTAATACCTCTACCATCGGCCTTTATATCAAAGATCAGCTTAAAAAAGGGCTGCTTATACTTCTTTTTGGCTCGCTAGTGGTCTATGTGGTGAGCTGGATCATCCTGCATGTGCCAAACTGGTGGATATGGGGATTTTTGTTCGTTTTTGGGGTGATCGTGCTTGTCAACTTCCTCTATCCTACACTTATTGCTCCTATGTTCAACAAATTTACTCCTTTGGAGGATGAGGAGCTCAAAAAGGATATCGAGGAGCTTTTGCAAAAAAGCGGCTTCAAATCCAGCGGGGTCTATGTAGTGGATTCGAGTAAACGAGATACGAGGCTCAACGCCTATTTTGGAGGTCTTGGCAAGACCAAGCGGGTGGTGCTTTTTGATACGCTTGTACAAAAGCTCTCAAAAAACGAGCTTTTGGCCGTCCTTGGTCATGAGCTTGGACATTTTAGACACAAAGATATCTACAAAAACATTTTTATGCTGGGTGTGATGTTTTTTGCCATGTTCTATATCTTTGCAAATCTGCCAGACTCTTTATACCAAGCCGTAGGTATTCCACCACAGGCTCCCTATAGTATCATCACAATGTTTTTGTTACTAAGTCCCCTCTTTTTCTTCTTTTTCTTGCCGCTGGTCAATTTCGTGAGCCGAAGAAACGAATACGCGGCGGACCGCTATGGTAGCGAGGTGGCCGGACGGGCCAATTTGCGCAATGCTTTACTTAAGTTAGTAGAGGAGAATAGCCACTTTCCTTTGGCCCATCCTTTATATATCTTCTTTTATCACTCCCATCCGCCGATAATACAACGGCTCAAAGCTCTTGGATTTGAAGAGCAAAGTGAAGCGGATGAAGCTATGAAGGGGGAGTGTATTGGGATCGATCAGGATCGATGAGGCGCTCAAAAGAGCTAAAGAGCTGCTTAAAAGAGTGAGTGAGCGGCCTTTGTTTGAGGCCGAGCTGCTTCTTGCATACGCTCTTGGCAAGGAGAGAGTCTACCTCCATACCCATCCCGAGGCTGAGGTGCCTTGGCACTTTTGGGAGTTAATCGATAGACGTGCGGCATATGAGCCTTTGGAGTATATCACGGGAAAAGTGAGCTTTTTTGGTCAAGAGTTTCTTATCGAGCCGGGAGTCTTAATCCCTCGTCCCGAGACGGAGAGACTCATCGAGGAGTTGGTTCCTTTGTTGCGAGGGAATGAGAGGATAGTAGAGATTGGGGTTGGTAGCGGGGTGATTAGCACGATCCTCAAACTTAAGTTTCCAAATCTTCATATCGTTGCTACCGATATCAATCCAAAAGCTTTGGCTTTGGCCAAAAAGAATTTTGATCGCTTTGGAGTGGATGTAAAGCTGCGGCTTGCTGATTTGGCCGAGGGAGTAGGGGAGTGTGATGTGATCGTCTCCAATCCTCCCTATATCGCCAACAATTTTCCGCTGTCTCCCAATGTGGCCAAATATGAGCCCAAAGAGGCACTTTTTGGAGGAGAGAGAGGCGACGAGCTACTTGGGCGTATAATTGGGCTTTTTTTACAAAGTCCGGCAAAAATTTTAGCCTGTGAGATGGGATATGATCAAAAAATGGCGATCCAGAAGCGTTTTGAAAATTTTGATGGGAAGCTTGCGTTTTATAAGGATATAGCGGGACTTGATAGAGGGTTTATAGCAAGGAAAAGATGATGAAAAAATGGATAGATATTAGTTATTTGATGCTTCTTGGTATTGGACTTGGGATGGTTTTGACGCTGGGAGCTTTTGTAGCCCCTGTGATTTTTCATATCAACGAGTACATAGGAGAGACAATTCTTAGTCACTATCAGATGGGATTGGTGATGACGGCTATCTTTCTTAAAGCCAACTACTATCTTAATTTTTTAGCGTTGGTAATAGTTGTGCGGGAGGGCTACGCATACAAAAGCTTTGATCGTGATCGACTAGTTATCCCTTCGGCGGCTACGGCTCTTTTGATGATATTTTTATTTACCTTATACTATACTAAGCAGATCGTCTCAATGCAAGCTTTGGGCGAGAGTATTATTACCAGTCCCACATTCCAAAATCTTCATAAAGCTAGCGAGATAGATTTTGGGTTGTTGGCCCTTTCGCTTGTACTGCTGCTTGGACGAAGACTCTATCTTTGCTGTAAAGGATAAGGGTGGAATATATCATCCGAATTGTAAATCTAAAAAAAAGATTTGGACAAAAAGAGGTGCTCAAAGGGGTTAATCTCAATATCGTCAAAGGCAAGACCACCGTTATATTAGGACTCTCCGGTGGCGGGAAGTCCACTATCCTCAAACACATCGTACGGCTTTTGGTCCCCGATAGTGGAGAGGTATGGGTAGAAGATGTGAATATGGCCACAGCGGATGAGGAGACGGTCTTTCGTATGCGAAAGAAGATCGGCTATCTCTTTCAAAGCGGAGCGCTGTTTGATAGTATGAACGTTTATGAGAATGTGGCTTTCCCTCTAAGAGAGCATACCAAGCTCAAAGAGCCTCAGATACGGGCCAAGGTGGAGGAGAAGCTGCGTCTTGTAGGACTCAATCCCGCCGAGGTGCTCACACTCTATCCCGACGAGTTAAGCGGAGGTATGAGAAAAAGGGTTGGGTTGGCTCGTAGTACGGCGCTTGATCCGGGCATTGTTTTATATGATGAGCCTACGAGCGGATTGGACCCAATTACTAGTGATCTTATTACACGACTTATCAAAAAGACTCAAGAAAATCTCGGCGCCACTTCGGTACTCATTAGCCACGATATCAAAGAGAGCTTTAAAGCTGGAGACTACTTTGCCTTTTTGTATGATGGGAGGATCATCGAGTATGGGGACAAAGAGCAGTTTAAAAATAGTCAAAATCCCTATGTGAGGCAATTTTTAGAAGGTAGGAGCGAAGGACCTATTCAGGTCGTTCGCTAATTAATCCATCTGTTTTCTTAAAAAAGTAGGGATATCAAGAATGTCTTGATTTTCTTCATATCCGCCGCTGACTCTTCGTTTGCCCTGTGCCTGTGGTATGCTTTCATGCATGGTCTTAATCACTTTGAGGCTCTCTTCTTGGGTTTCGTGTTCAAAACCTGTGGCGATAAGGGTGATTTTGACTTGATCTGGTGCCATATTTTCGTTGGTGGTGGTACCAAAGATGACGTGTGCGTCTTCGTGCGCGCTCTCATACACTACTTCCATCGCCTCGCCGATATCCACCAATGGATAATCTGGATGGATAGTAAAGTGTACCAAAACGCCCATAGCCCCGTTGATAGACATATTATCCAAAAGGGGCGATTCGACTGCACTTTTGATCGCTTCGTAGGCGCTGTTTTCACCTTGTGCCTCTCCTACTCCCATCAATGCCAATCCTCGATGACTCATAACCGTTTGTACGTCGGCAAAGTCGAGGTTGATATCATTGTATCCATAAGAGAGGATAACGCCGCTAATGCCTCCAACGGCACGAGCGAGCACGTCGTCTACGATTTTGAAGCTATCGCGAATGCCAAGTTTTCTATCCACGATAGAGAGGAGCTTCTCATTTGGGATGACGACGATGGAGTCACTCTCTTTTTTGAGTTCGTTGATGCCCTCTTCGGCAAGTTTTGCTCTGCGTCGTCCTTCAAATTTGAAAGGTTTGGTAACGACAGAAATAGTAAGGGCTCCTACCTCTTTTGCCGCTTGGGCGATTACTGGTGCTGCTCCTGTACCTGTGCCCCCTCCCATTCCTGCAGAGATGAAGACGATATCAGCCCCTTCTAAACGAGCTTTGATCTCTTCATAACTCTCAAGTGCCGCTTCCTTGCCGATCTCTGGTTTCATTCCCGCGCCCAAACCTCTGGTAGTTTTTTCACCCAGTTGGATTTTGACATGGGCTTGGGAAGTACTAAGAGCTTGCGAGTCGGTATTAGCTACTATAAGCTCTATACCCTCAATGCCTTGTTTGATCATATGGCCGATCATATTGCCGCCGCCACCACCTACGCCAACAGCTTTGATGTTGGCTCCGCTGATGTTTTTTTTCTCTTCTATGTTGAAAGGTTCCATACTTTCTCCTTTGTGGATGGGATTAAAATAGTTGAGTGATCCATCGTGTAAATCTGGATACTTTCTTTTCTAGACAAGTTTTATCTTCGTTTAAATTTAGGGCGAGATCGTCAAAAATATCCGCTTTTTCTTCCAGCCTTTTTGATGGCAGCGACTCTTTAGAATCTGTCTCATTAGCGCCTTGGGTATCAAGAGTATCATCATTATCGGCATAATACTCCTCATTTTTAGAGCGCATTTTTTTGTTAGAGTCGATTTCATATGGAGTAAATGCCCCAGCTCCATAGAGTACCAGGCCTACCGCCGTGCTATAGGATGGATCGTCCAGTTCTTGTTGGAGCCCATCAAGATGTTTTGGTTTAGCTATTCGTACAGGCATATTATCAAAAATTGCTGAAGCAAGCTCTCGTATACCCACAAGTTTCGTCATCCCGCCAGTAAGAATGATCCCCGCACCTATTTGCTCTTTTAGGCCGCTCTTTTCCAAAGATTTGGCCAAAATCATAATCGTCTCTTCCACTCTGGCATAGATAACATTATACACTATTTCTAAAGAGACTTGGTGTGTTGTTTGTTCGTCACCGATGATGGGGATCTCTATATAATCGTTTTTAGGTTCTCGCAGATCTCCATAAAAGAGTTTAATCTCTTCGGCCGTAGCCAAAGGAGTATGTAAAGCCATCGAGAGATCGTTGGTAATATGCATAGAGCCCACGCCTAAATAGTCGTTATAGACTATAGAGTTGCCAAGGTGTATGGCTAGATTGCACGTACTTCCACCCATATCGATAATACAAGCACCAAGCTCCTTTTCGTCGTGATTGAGCGTAGAGATAGCCGAAGCGTATCCGTTAAGTACTATGTTTTGTATCTCTATACCTGCTTGGCGTACAGCTTTTTTAAGGTTGTAGACACTCGATTTTTGAGCGGTGATGATATGGACGTGGGCTTCTAGTCTGCTTGCATTCATGCCTAAAGGGTCTTCTATAAAATCTTGGTCGTCTACCTTGAATCGATAGGGCAGTACATGGATTACTTCATATTCATTTGGGATATTGGCGTTGTACAATGCTGTTTGCATTACTCTATGGATCTCTTCAAGAGATATCTCTTTATTTGGAATGTTGACAATACCGTTGCTATTTGTACTTTTGATATAGGCCCCGGAAATGGAGACGATCGCCTTTTTGGGTGAGGTGCCATCTACCCGATTTGCGTTCGTATATGCCTCTTTTATCGATTTTGCAGCCAGATCGATATTGGTAATGACTCCTTTTTTGAGGCCAGAAGCTTTTGAGATGCCAGTTCCAGTGACAATAAGTTCCTCACCGTTTTTTTTTGCGATGACGCTGCTAACTTTGGTAGAGCCTATATCGATAGCCAAGATAGTCTGAGGCACTTATATTCCTTTATAAATCTCGATCTTATAGATAGATTGAAGCTTTTTTAGCAAATTTTGGTACTCCACATTTTCTTTGAGTTTACCACCATTATCGGTAATGAGCGATCTATTTTTAGCTATTTTTGGTTTGTTGTGCAAAATTTGGTCTAAAATACGATACAGTACTACTGTATCATCGGAGAGTTGGATATAGCCTTGGGGCGATTGTTGAATAAAAAGTTGTCGGAGAAATTTTGCCGCTTGTGCTGGTTGGAGCCCTTTGATCTTATCCACGTCATCTTGACTGATAAATCCCGGTGTAATTGTGCCGTGAAAGGTTTTGGCTAGTTTTTGCGCTTCGATTTTTAGCAACTCTTTGCGCTTTTCTTGTTCATAATCTTTACGCACCATCTCTTTAGCTTCGTTATACACAAGGGGTTTTGGCGGCTCTTTTTTGAGTAGTTTGGCCACAATGTAGCCTTGGGATGTTTGTACTGGCTTAAAAGTCTTGCCCTCTGAGGCGTTTTGGAGCTGTTGTTTTAGCTTCTTGGGCAGATCGTTTTGTTGATCGGAAAATCTTTTTTGTATCTGTGGTTTGATTTTTCCTTTTTTAAGTCCGATATATTTTTTAAGCGCCTCTTTTTTGGCCAATTTCATTTCATAATCCTTTGTAACCATCTCCTTAGCTAGTTCAAAAGGTAAGATTTTCCCCTCCTTGTCTGTATATTTGTGTCGATGAGTTTGATAGTACTCTTTAAGACTTTGTTGATCTATCTGAAGCTCTTGGGGCTTGACCTCAATGAGGGCTAAAGTATAGTAGATAGGCGTTTGATAGCGCTCTTTATGCTCTTCGTAAAACTTTTTGAGCTCTTTTTCGTTGATGGTAATAGGAATTTGGGCAGCCTGTACGGGTTTGTACTCCACTTTATCCCCCATAAAAAGGGCTGCGGCCACTGTTTGAAACTCAAGATCAAAAAGAGTGGGCAAGAGGGCTTGACGCAACTTTTGCAACAACAGCTCTTTTGCTATTTGGCTTTCAAACTCTTTAGGGCGCAGATGGTTTTGTTCCAAAACTTTGATATAGAGATTTTTATCGAATCTGCCGTTAGTTTGAAATTGGGGCATAGAGGCAATATTTTTGGCTATCTCCTCGTCCGTAACGATTAGACCCAACCTATGGGCGAGATTGAGTAGTAGAGCCTCTTTGATAAGCTCGTTGAGAGTGGCTTTGTCCAGCCCCATCTCCTTGGCCTTTTGTTGATCAAAGTCGCCTTTGAAAAGCTGAGCATAGTAGTTGTATGTTCTAGCGTAGCGGTTTTGAAATTCTCGTATACTAATTTTTGTATCGCCGACTTTGGCCATCGTATCGCCTGCAGAACCATACTTATAGGCTCCCCAGCCCACAAATCCGGCTCCAACGAAAGCGATCGTACTGATCCAGATCGTGATGACAAGATATTTTTTATGTTTTTGCATCCAGCTAATCATAAGCCAACCTTTGTATAATTTCGGGGAAAATATTTTAGTCAAAAAGTGATTAATCCACAATAAAGGCCAAATATGACCAACGCCCAAATTATGGAGCGCGATCTTGCTCACATCTGGCATCCATGTACCCAGATGAAAGATCACGAATCCATCCCCATTATACCAATAAAAAAAGCTAAAGGGGTCTATCTATATGATTTTGAGGATCATCGCTATATAGATGCCATTAGCAGTTGGTGGGTCAATCTTTTTGGACATAGCAACGATTATATCAACCAAAAGATTAATGAGCAGCTACAAACCTTAGAACATGTGATTTTTGCCGGATTTACCCATGAGCAGATTGTACGACTAAGTGAACGGTTGGTACAACTTACTCCCAAAGGTCTAGAGTACTGCTTTTATGCTGATAATGGCAGTAGTGCGATCGAAGTGGCTTTGAAGATGAGCTTCCACTACCACAAAAACCGAGGCGAGACCAGACCACTTTTTGTCTCACTCACCAACAGCTACCATGGCGAGACGATCGGGGCGCTCTCGGTTGGGGATGTGGAGCTGTATAAACAGACATATGAAGAGATATTGATTCGCTCTTTGCAAGTACCCGTACCAAAGGATCAAAGCCAAGAGGCCGCAAAGGAGGCGGCGAGAGCTTTGGAGAAGCTTTTAGCCAAAAGGGGTGGGGAAATCTCAGCTTTTATCGTAGAGCCTTTGGTCCAGTGTGCGGGGTATATGCATATGTACCATCCATTATATTTAAGTTTGGCTAAGGAGCTGTGCGAGGAGTATGGCATACACTTTATCGCCGATGAAATTGCTGTTGGTTTTGGTCGTACCGGGACGATGTGGGCCTGTGACCAAGCTGGGATCAGTCCTGATTTTATGTGTCTATCCAAAGGTCTTACCGGAGGGTATCTTCCTTTATCGGTAGTCTTGACGACCCAAGATGTCTACAACGCATTTTATTGCGATTATAACGAGTATAAAGCCTTTTTGCACTCCCACAGCTATACGGGCAACGCTTTAGCCTGCGCCGCCGCAAATGCTACGCTCGATATTTTCGAGCAAAAAGATGTCCTTAAAAAAAATCGGGTAAAAGCCGATTATATTAAGAAGAAGATGGAGCGATTTTGGGATTTGCCAAATATCAAAGATGTACGACAAACGGGGATGATAGCCGCTATTGAGCTGAGCGGTTACGATCCTAAAAGGCGTATAGGTCTTACCATCAACCAAGAGTGTTTGCAAAGAGGAGTCTTCGTACGGCCTCTAGGCAGCGTCGTTTATTGTATGCCCCCCTATGTGATCGATTTGGATCAGATCGACGAGGTACTCGATACCTTGTACGATGTAGTAAGGACCTTAATGTGAAAGCCCCTCATATTCCCGTACTTTTAGATAGAGTGCTCCAGACCTTTGGCGATACGAATGGGTGGATAGTTGATGCCACTCTTGGCTATGGCGGTCATAGTGAGGCCCTCTTGCGTAGTAATCCAAACATCAAAATATTTGGTATCGATCAAGATCAAGAGGCTATAGATTTCTCCGCCAAAAGACTCGCTCCCTTTGGCGAGCGGGTGCGTATCCAAAAGGGACGATACGGCCAAAAAATTTTAGAAGCTTTGGAGCAGTTGCCCGTTAAAGGAGTGTTAGCCGATATTGGGGTATCTTCTTTGCAACTGGATAAAAAAGAGCGGGGATTTGGACTACAGAGTGAAACTCTTGATATGCGTATGGATCCTCAGGAGGCTCTTAGCGCTTATGAGGTGGTCAACTATTACGATGAGGAGCGTCTGGCCAAAATCTTCAAAGAGTATGGAGAGATCCCGCAAGCCAAAAGATTGGCCAAAGCAGTGGTAGAGCATCGCCCCATTACTAGCGCCAAAGAGCTGGCTGCTATCGCTCAAAAGGTACTGCCAAAAAAGGGGCGTATCCATCCGGCTACCACGATGTTTCAAGCGATCCGTATCGAAGTCAATCAAGAATTAGAAGAGCTCGCCAAACTTTTGGATGCATTAGAGCGCTACCGGCCATCGGGTGCCAAGGTAGCCATCATCACTTTTCATTCCCTTGAGGATCGTATCGTCAAAAATCGCTTCAAAGAGTGGGCCAAAAAGTGTATCTGTCCGCCTGAAGCGATGCGATGTGAATGTGGAGGGGAGAATGCTTTGGGACAGATTCTGACCAAAAAGCCCATTACCGCCAGTTCCCAAGAGATCGATAAGAATCCCAGAGCTAGGAGTGCGAAGATGCGAGTTTTTGAGTTTAAGGAGTCTGTATGAGGGAAGAGAGAAATGAACTTCTCTCTTCCTTTGAGGAGATAGGATCTGCAGAGCCCACGGTAAAAGATCTGGTTATGGCGCTGTTGATTATAGCTATCGTATTTGCTTTTTTGGTGCCAAAAATCTATATTAGCAATGAAATCTACTATAAAAGTAGAAATATTAACAAGCTGCTTGATAATTATGAGATTTTAAAAGAAGAGCATCGTATCTTAAAGCGAAAGATTGAATATGCTCAGTTTAAAAATCAAATTCTTGGAACAATATTTTGATACGCAAATTTTTAGAGTTTGCTATTGAAAAATCGGCGCTCAATCATATTTTACTAGCGCTGATTTTTATCCTCTCCGTTTTTGCTTATCAAAATATTCCCAAAGAGATTTTTCCGCCAATTACGCTTGATAAGATTTTGATTACGGGCGGCTATGCCGGAGCAAGTGCCCAGACGCTGGATAAGATGGTGGTGCAAAATATCGAAGACGAGCTCAAAAACGTCCACGATCTAGGGGATATCGACGCCATCGTCAAAAACGGCAGATTCACCATTGTCTCTGATATCAAAAGAGGAGCAAATAAGCTTTTAGTGCTCAACGACGTTAAAGATCGCATCGCCAAGGTCAAAAAAGATCTGCCTCCCGATATGGACGAGCCCGTAGCTACTATCCTCAAAAAGAGCTTTCCGCTTGTGCTCATCGCCATCTCTTCAAGCAAGGGTGATCTAAGAAAGATGCTACATCTTGCCGATAGGCTTAAGAGCGATCTAAGCTCCATTAAAGATCTTAGCGACATAGAGATCAGAGGATGGCAAGAGGATGAGCTAAGGATCTCTTTGCTCAAAAATCGTATCGATACGCTGGGGCTCTCCCTGCCGGCAGTAGCTTCTGCGATATCCAATCTCTCCAATATCTTTCCTATAGGCAGTATAAAGGCCAAAGGGGAGCACTTTTTTCTCACCACCCAAAACGGCAGGAAAACGAAAGAGGAGCTAGAACACACGATTTTGCGATTTGGCCAAAAGCGGGTGTTGCTGGGTCAAATCGCCAAGGTGGAGTTTGGCCTCAGCGAGCCTACGATGCTTTCGCACTTCAACGGCAAGCCAAACATCTCTTTAAATGTCACCAAAACAAAAGAGGGCAACGCCATTGAGCTGGTGCGGCGGATCAAAAAGCTTTTGGCCAGCTATCAACAGCGTTACCCGGGCTTTGAGCTCAAGGTCTATACCGATACCTCCGTATGGATTAGAAACCGGCTCAATACCGTAACCTCCAACCTCTTTTTTGGGCTTTTGCTGGTCTTTGGGGCGTTGATGCTTACAGTCGATTGGCGCATCGCTGTGGTGGTGGGTATGGGGATACCGGTAAGCTTCATGGTGGGGCTGATCTCTTTGGAGTTTTTGGGCTACAGTCTCAACATGCTCTCTTTGTTTGGCGCTTTGATAGCTTTGGGGATGCTGGTGGACGAGGCGATCGTGGTGGCCGAGAATATCTACCGCCACCTCGAAAATGGAGACGATCCCAAAACGGCGGCTATCAACGGGGCTTTGGAGATGTTTCCAGCAGTTGTGACGGCTACTTCGACTACGATTTTTGCTTTTTTGCCGCTGGTGATCATCAGTGGGGAGATGGGCAACTTCATCAGGATCTTACCCGTCGTTATCTCGATACTGCTGCTGAGCTCCTTGTTCGAGGCTTTTTACTTTTTGCCGCTGCACGCCAAGGATATCTTGAAAGTCTCGCCCAAAAAGCGACAAAGGCGCTCTTTGTGGCAGCGGCTTGATCACTACTACATGAGGATTTTGGGTTTTTTGCTTCGATATAAGCGTATAGCCGTAGTGGTACTGGTAGGTGGGGTGCTTGTAGGGACCTTTATACTGCTTCGCCATACCAAATTCCAGCTCTTTCCCTCTTTTGATACCACCCAGATCTATGTAACAGGACGGGTAAACGTCAACTATGATCTTCATCAAACCCAGCAAGCTATCGCTCCTTTGGAGCGGGCCATACTCAAAAATATAAAATCAGATGAGGTGCGCTCCGTTACTACGATCGTGGGGATGAAGCTTGACGCCAAAAACAACGCCCAGATGGGTGAGAATCTCTTCCATATCTTTATCAATCTACACGAGCTCAAGCCCCAAAATTTTGTGGATCGTTACATCACACCTCTTTTTTCTTTCGAGTACGACAGCTCTGATATGCTGCGCTCCAGAAGCGCCAAGCAGATCGCCAAAGATATCCAAAAAATTGTCCAAAAGTACCACAAGTCCCCGTTTGAGGAGCTCAGCGTCGTCGTCCCCCAAGCCGGCGTAGTCAAAAGCGATGTGGAGATCAGTCTGGAGTATAGCGATATCAAACAGGTGCTCAAAGCCATAGCTTTGCTCGAAAAGGCTTTGGCCAAAATAGAGGGGGTCTACAATATTACCGATGATGCTAAAGAGGGGGAGAAAGAGCTTAAACTCATTCTAAACGACTATGCCGACAGGCTCGGCATCACCGAAGGATACCTAGCCTCCTATCTGCGCAGCCTCTATCTGGATGCGGAGGTGGACAAGATGTTTAAAGATGGCAAACTCCTCTACATCCGCCTTCGATCTGCGGACAAAGATGATCCGAGTGCTTTGGAAAATCTTTTGATCGATGTGCCAAACAGCTCTCAAAAGGTACTTATAAAAGATATCGCTTCCTTTCATCCAATACGCCATTTTTACGATATCATTAAAGAAAACGGTAAAAAGATCCGCACTGTCTACGCTTCGCTGGATAAAAAGAAGATCACCTCCGCCGATCTGTATCAAAAGCTGGCTCCCGTTTTGGGCAAAATTCGCCAAATGGGCGTGGGGGTCAAGATCAAAGGGGAGCAAAAAGAGAATCAAAAGCTTATGCGAGAGATCATGCGAGCTTTTATCATAGCCATTTTTCTCATTTTTGCCGCTCTTGTGTGGATGTTTAACAGCGTAGTCTACTCTTTAATAGTGCTCAGTGTCATTCCACTATCGCTTTTTGGGGTGCTTGTTGGCAATCTTGTAATGGGTCTTAATCTGACGATGCCAGGACTCCTTGGAATTGTTGGGCTTGCGGGCGTGGTGGTCAATGATGGGCTGATCATGCTCGATTTTATCAAAGGATGCCATAGCATCCCCTGTATCCTCAAGCGAGCGGCTCTTCGGGTGCGCCCAATTTTACTCACTTCAGTCACTACCATTTTGGGGCTCTCTACCCTTATCTTTTTTGCCAGTGGACAAAGTCTTATTTTGCAGCCGATGGCGGTGACCCTTGGATTTGGTATCGCATGGGCTACGATCATAAATCTTTTTTTAGTTCCGCTGCTTTTTGCACAACTCAAGAAACTTCAACCCAAAGTTTGATATACTTTTACCACTTAAAGGAGAGTGGATGTATTTTGAAGACGATGAGGTTTTAGGCGGCTCCCCTAAAAGCCGCTTTTTTGATATCCTTTTTCATGCCAACCGCAATGTAGTAGAGACAGAAATAGAGAAGATGATGGAGTGGATGGCCGCTCTTGAGCTGATAATTGAGCAAAAGTGTGGTTTGGATGTGGAAAAAGAGGTGGCTAAAGTGCTTTACGATGGGGAGCAAAGAGCCCAATTAGAGCAAAAGGTCAACTCGCTTTATATTGAGTATATGGGCAAAATCCTCTCCCAGTCAGAATAAAGGATACAAAAGATTGCTTGATCAGGTTAAATTGCAAATATATAGATACATTCAAGAGCTTCGTGACGAGCGTGTCGAGAAGCTCTTTGTACGAATCCCTTTTGGGAAGATGCTCAGAAGCAAACTTATTTTACAGATTGCTCCATCCAAAGAGGCGATTGGACTTGCGGCGATGGTGGAGCTTATCCATATGGCGAGCCTCTTACACGACGATGTGATCGATGAGGCGAATTTACGGCGCGGCAAACCCTCGATTAATGTTACTTTTGGTAACAAGTCTGCCATTATGCTGGGCGATATCCTCTACTCGAAAGCTTTTTATGAACTCAGCTCCTTGCCCGCTCCACTGCCCCAAATTATCTCCAATGCCGTTACGCTGCTCAGCCTTGGGGAGCTTTTGGATGTGGAGCTTGCACGCTCTTTTAATCCTGATATCGATCGCTATATGGATATGATCTATAAAAAGACGGCTTCTTTGATTGAGGCGAGTGCTATGGCTGCGGCACAGATTGCCGGCAAAGATACGCGACGCTATGGACTTTATGGCAAGAATTTGGGGCTTGCTTTTCAGATAGTGGACGATATCTTGGATATCACTCAAGATGAAGCCACACTTGGTAAACCCACTATGAGTGACCTCAAAGAGGGTAAAACGACCTTGCCCTATATCTATCTCTATGAGGCTTTGGACGAGAAAGGGCGAGAGAGATTGCTGAGCCTTTTTAAAAAGGAGCTAAGCAATGAGGAGAGAAGTTGGCTACAAGAGCGGTTACGCGATACAAAAAGCCTCGATAGAGCCAAGCAAAAGGCTATGCAGCTAGGGCAAGAGGCTTTGGAGTGTCTGGACAAAGAGGATGAGCGGCTACGCTCTATAATGACACAACTCATAGACAGGACCTATTAATGCAGTATTTGGTGATTAGCTTTTCGCACAAAAATACCGATCTGCATACAAGAGAGCGGCTAGCCCTTTCGGAGGAGAGCAAAAAAGAGACACTCGCCGCCGCTGTACTAAAGAGTGCATGGATCAATGAGATCATTATCCTTTCTACCTGCAATAGAGTAGAGCTCATCACCAGCGTCAAAGAGCCTTTTAAAGCCACCGAAGATCTGCTAGAAGCGTTGGGTCGAGTAAGCGGCATCTCTTTGGAAGAGCTTGAGGGTAGGGCCGATATTTATGAAGATCACGGAGCGATCCACCATATCTTCAGTGTAGCCAGTGGACTTGATAGTTTGGTAGTGGGCGAGACCCAGATCGCCGGTCAGCTCAAAGATGCCTACAAAGAGGCTTACGAGAAAGGGTGGTGCGGTCAAAAGCTTGGGCGTGTGATGCATTTTGCCTTTAAATGTGCCAAAGAGGTGCGCTCCTCCACCGATATTTCCAAAAATCCCGTCTCTATAGCCAGCGCCGCCGTGACCATGGCCCAAGATAAGCTTGGTAATCTTGAAGGCTATAGTGCCATAGTAGTGGGAGCCGGGGAGATGGGGAGATTGGCGGCCAAGCATCTTTTGGCTAGGGGCTGTAACGTGATTTTGGTGGGTCGCAATGTAGAAAAGACAGCTCAAGTGGCCCAAGAGATCGATCCAAGTATTGAGGTCAAAAGTAGCGCTGATTTAGCCTCCTTGCTCAATAGCTGTCCTCTCCTTTTTAGTGCTACCTCCTCAAAAGAGCCCGTCATTACTCGCCAGATGGTGCAAAAGAGGGATTTTGATCGTTTGTGGTTTGATATGGCGGTGCCAAGGGATATTGAAGAGATTAAAATGGAGCGTCTGAGCATCTATGCGGTGGACGATCTCAAAGAGATCGTAGAAAAGAATATGGCTTTTAGAGAGGAACAGGCTAGAATTGCCTATCAGATTGTAGGGCGTTACGCCAAAGAGTTTTTTAGATGGCTCCAAACTCTTGAGATCGATCCCATTATCAAAGAGATTAGAAAGCAAGCCAAAGAGGCGGCGATGGCGGAGCTGAGTAAAGCCATCAAAAAGGGTTTTATCGATCCAAAGGATCGAAAAAATGTGGAAAAACTCCTCCATAGCGCTTTTAACCGCTTCTTGCATCAACCCACCAAAAAGCTCAAGGCGATAGCCGACGAGCCCAGCGCCGATACCATCGTCGAGGCGATCAAGTTTTTCTTTGATATCGAAGAGGAGGTGGGCCTCAATCGCTATAAATGTGAATACTTTATGAATTTAAGGAGTTAGGGTGAGACTGAGCCGTGCATTTGTCCCTACAACAAAAGAGACCCCAAAAGATGCGGTACTG
>JALWCE010000153.1 GCA_027036935.1 Nitratiruptor sp.
GTACTAAATGTTATTGCCATCGCAAAAACCATTATTAATATTAATAATTTTTGAACTGGTTTATATATTTTAGATTTTTTAATATGTATTAAAGCAAATGGAATAAAAATTTCTAAAAACAATGCAAAATGTCCTGGTTCTTCAACAAACGATCTTGCTCTATAATATTGATTCATTGCAAGAGCATGCATATGTTGAACATTAGGTCTATAAATCAAATTATCAATATCAAAATAAAAAAAATTTTTACTGTAGAATTCTACGATTGCAAATATAGAAGCAAACATGACTGAATAAAAAAAATATCTCGATAAATTGTTTAGCCAGACTTTTTTATTTTTATTTGCATATTCGAATATAATTTGTCGAAATGCATAGTACATTATAAAAAATGTAACTAAATAAGAAATTAAATGGGTCAGAATCTTGTTGCTATAACCAGAATAAATTAAATTGATAGAAGTTGATACAAGAATAATAGATATAAATAATAAAATAAGAATGTCTTGAGAAAATATGTAATAAACATATTTTCTGGAAATTAACATTTTAAAATTCAACAATATGTACGTTACCAACAAAGCAATTAAAGGTAAAGGTAGAAATGATTTAATTGCAAATGCACTCGTAAATGGTAACAAAAAAATATATATTTTTATCATTTGAAAGTATTAAATATTTTATATTTAATCCATAGTATGTAAAACATGATAACTCTTTTAAAAACATTTATCCTATAGAGGCCATGACTAAATAAAATTTTTTTCCTTTCACTATCTAATTTTCCTGAGGATGATATAGATTCCCTATGCTGCCTGAAAACAGTAATAACTCTATTAAAATACTTTATATTATAGTTATTTAATATCCTTAAATTAAAATCATAATCAGAAGCATATTTATATTGAAGATCAAAATGATTATTTTTATATATGCTATTTTTTAAAAATAATGTGGGTTGTGGCATAAAAGTACTGTGCTGAGAAATTAAAAGTAACTCAGAATTAACTTGAAAAAACGATTTTGTAACTTGCTTTTCATTATAAAGTTTAGCAATCTTTCCATATAAACCATCAATATCTTTGTGTTTTTCAAAATATCTTTTTACATCACTTAAAACAAATTGATCATGATACATATCATCTGAATTGAGTGAAGCAATTATTTTTCCTAATGATAATGTCAACCCTTTATTTATTGCATGATACATCGAGTAATCTTTCTCACTTACCCAATAATCAATATAATCCTCATATTTTTTAATTATATCCACGGTTCCATCAGTTGAGCCACCGTCTATAATGATATATTCTACATTTGGATATGTTTGATTTACAACACTTTGAATTGTTTCCTCGAGATATTTCTCTCCATTAAATACTACTGTAATTATAGTAATTAACGGTAATTTTTCATAATCTTTTACTAAATTTTCATCCAAATCTACTTCTTTTATAAACTTATCATCTTTTACTATAGACCATTTTCCATCTTTTTTCTCATAAGAAAACTTAAAATACCCTTTCGTCCTTAGCCCCCCTTCTCCTTTTCTACCCTCTCCTTCTGGTAAGAATAGATATGTATCAAACTTTTCATCCTCTTTTGCTGGAATTTTACTATTAACTATTTCAAACTCTGAAAAACTTAGCCTGAATTTACACTTTTCTTTTACTCTACCATTTTCATCTAAATATTTATGATCTACTAATTTATAACAAAGTTTTGTTGTTGAATAATTTAAATTGATACCCTTTATCATTTATTCACCTTTATTTTTAATTCATAGTATGCTTGAATAGGTCCCGTTATATTAAATATAAGCAAAGAACAAATAGTAGCAAGTAAGACGCCATTTAGTCCTAAATCTAAATATGTTACAAAATATATTGTGAGTGGAATATTGATAATTGCTCCTAATAAAGTTGACAACATCTGATTCATTGTTTTGTTTATTCCATTTGTAAAATACGCAAAAATTGAATGCCATAAAATCATAAGAACCATAGTTCCTGATAATATAATAGTACTATTTTCAAATATAATTTTTTTTCCTAACCATAAATGAATAATTTTTTCACCCAAATTCACTTGTAATATAATTAAAACAAAATAGACAAAAAAAAGTTTTATCATTTTTTTCAATATTTTAATAATCCATTTATAATCTTTTTTCGTATATGCTTCAGTATACATAGACCATAAAGGAGTGTTAATGAGATTATTAATTACACTTACAATGCTGAAATATTTATATAAAACATCATAAATTGTCACATTCTCAGGACCTAAAAAATGTGATATTAATATCCTGTCTGTACTAAATATAAACAATATTGTTAATTGCAACACGAAGAATTTAATACTGAGGTTAAATATTGGCCTCATTATCTTAAAATTCAAATACTTATAATGTGGGATTAGGTATTTATGTTTTCTGTAAAAAAATATTGAGACAAAAAAATTTGATACAATCAACGACCCCCCATATATATATGCCAGATAGAATATACTTACTAATTGAATTTTCATTAAAAAATAAATTGCTATTAAAGAAAAAGTTTGTGAAAAAAATTGACTAATTATTATCAATGATGTCCGCTGTACCGCATTATATACAGCAAATACAATAGATAGTATAAAGTTAAAAAGAATAAAAAAAGACATTATCAATATCAACTTTTTTAATTCATTATTAGAAAGAATATAAATACCAAATATGTTCTGCCAGTTCACATAATCAGAACACAACAGCAAAAAACTAAAACTTACAATAGAAAAAATGATAGCAATCATATAGCCAACAGTGACTACTTCTTTTGATCTCTTAATTTTATTAAGAGCTAAATAATATGCAAGTTGGTTTTTTATTCCATTTGAAATACCTAAATCAAAGTTTATAATAAACATTACTACAGAAAAAATTACTACCCAAACACCATACAAGGCATTTCCCAAATATAAAATCATATATTTGATCAAAAGAAATGATAGGAAGATATTTAATATTTTGAAAATTACTGATATTTTAAGTTGTTGATAAAGAGTTGATTCTCTTTTAGTCATTCTTACACCTAGTAAATTTAGTCTAAATTATTAATTCTCATTAACAATATTTTCATTTAGTTAGACAAATACTACTTTCAATCTATATCACACCCATTATTCCGATACTACTACACCTTACTTATTGAAAATTTTTAAATTTTTATTATTGGTTATTTTTTATAATTATAAAATCGAAGACTTATCAATCGAAAAATTCATAACAATTTCAAATGCCTTTTTCTTTCATTTTGTTCTATACCACGCAAACATTCTCCTTATTCCCTCTTCAAGTTTTGTCGTATGCCTCCACCCAAGAGCGTGCAGTTTGCTTACATCTGTCACTTTGCGCATCGTCCCATCTGGTTTGGAAGTATTGAAATAAAAGCTTCCATTGTAGCCTACGATATCTTTGATAAGATGGGCCAGCTCTTTGATGGAGATATCCTCGCCTGTACCGATATTGATGTGTGTATTGCGCACCTCTTTGGTGGTGTAGGCTGTGACATCACAGGTGGTGTTGATACCGTACTGTTCTTGGAGGATATCTTTGAAATCGATTCTTTCCATCAGATAGACGCAGGCATCAGCCATATCTTCGGAGTAGAGAAACTCCCTTCTTGGTTTGCCGCTGCCCCATATTTCTATCTGGCCTTTGGTGATGCCATATTTTGACAGGATTTGCAAGATTGTTTCTTTGTCTGCATCTCCATCGATACCCTCTATTGGATTTTTATCCAGATCTTTACAAATAGCTTCGAAGTTATCTTCATCGAGGCACTTACCAAGATAGATTTTTCGCAGCAGTGCCGGCAGGACATGGGAAGTTTCCAGATCAAAATTGTCGTTGGGACCGTAGAGATTGGTGGGCATCACGCTGATGAAATTGGTGCCGTATTGGAGATTGAAGCTTTCGCACATCTTAATGCCAGCTATTTTGGCGATGGCGTAGGGTTCGTTGGTGTATTCGAGCTCGCCTGTAAGCAAATACTCCTCTTTGATGGGTTGGGGGCAGTTTTTTGGATATATACATGTACTTCCTAAAAACATTAATTTTTTTACATTATATTTATATGCATTGTAAATCACGCTGTTTTGAATCTCAAGATTTTCATATATGAAATCTGCTCTATAGATATTGTTCGCCATTATCCCGCCAACTTTCGCAGCGGCAAGAAACACATACTCCGGCTTTTCTTTTGCAAAGAGCTCTTCTGTTTTTTGCTTGTCTTTCAAGTCAATCTGAACCCATTGAATATTGTCAATATTTGGCTGCTTGGAGTGATAGGTCGCTGTTATATTCTCATATCCTTTTTCAAACAGTTTCTTAACAATGGTACTTCCTACAAGCCCTGTGCCACCGCAAACAAGTATTTTGCTCTTTTTGTCCATATCAGATTCCACAACTTTTTGGTACTTCAAAGCCACACTCTTTGAGCACCAGCTCCTGATAATTCTCTTGCAGATCGTGCTCTATCATCTCCTGGGTCATCTCTTCGAGTGTAATTTGCGGTTCCCAACCAAGCTTCTCTTTGGCTTTTGTAGGATCGCCAAGGAGCAGATCTACCTCTGTGGGTCTGAAGTATTTGGGATCGACGTTAATGACATCTTTGCCGATGAGGGATTTTGCATGATCGATGATACTTTTGGGATTGGCCACATTGATTTTGGCAAGGATGGAGTGGAGCTTCTCTTCATCTACACTTCGAACAATCCCTTTTTCCTCTACTCCCTCTCCTTCGAAAGCTATCCTCAAGCCAAGATCTGCGAAAGCCATTCTTGCAAATTCGCGTATTTCTGTGGTTCTGCCTGTAGCTATCACCCAATCTTCGGGTTTTTCATATTGGAGTATCATCCACATCATGCGTACATAATCTTTGGCATGACCCCAGTCGCGCTTGGCGCTTAAGTTCCCTAGATAGAGCTTTTTATCTAGACCCAAAACGATCCTGGCAGCAGCTCGGGTGATTTTGCGTGTGACGAAGGTTTCGCCTCTTCTGGGAGATTCGTGATTGAAAAGGATGCCGTTGCAGGCGAACATATTGTACGCTTCTCGGTAGTTGACAGTGATCCAGTAGCCATAGATTTTGGCTGCGGCGTAGGGACTTCTGGGATAAAAAGGTGTCTTTTCGTTTTGGGGGACTTCTTGTACTTTACCGTAGAGCTCGCTGGTGGAGGCTTGGTAAATCTTTGTTTTTTCTGTTAACCCCAATAGGCGTACCGCTTCAAGGATGCGTAGTGTCCCCAGCGCATCCATTTCTGCAGTGTACTCTGGCTCTTCAAAACTCACAGCCACATGACTTTGGGCAGCAAGGTTGTAGATCTCATCTGGTTGGATCTTTTGAATGAGGCGTGTGAGATTGAGGCTGTCTGTCATATCGCCGTAGTGCAAAAAGAAGTTGACATTCTCTTCATGAGGATCTTTGTATAAATGATCGATTCGCTTAGTATTGAATAGGCTCGTGCGTCTCTTTATCCCATGAACTTCGTAGCCTTTATCCAGAAGAAATTCAGCTAAATAGCTGCCATCTTGGCCTGTGATACCAGTTATCAAAGCTCTTTTTTTGGCCATCTAAACTCCATAAATTTTTGATGACATTATATCTAATACAACTTATAAATCATTAACATTTGTGAAATTTTCAAAGAAAGATTTGAGCTAATTCTGGATACATAAATCTTATTGCTATTTATTAATAGTTTCCAATAAAGATGAATTTTTCACAAAATCAAACTTTTCTTTGCAGTAGTTATAAATCTCTTCATATATTATCAATAGATCTTCGCTTTTTCTAAATACTGCATTTATATTTTCAACAACTTCCTCTTGATTGAAGCTATATTCATGCGCTATTTCATTTCTCAATTTTCTAAGCTGCATCCATTCATCTTTATATAAAAGTTCAAGCTCTTCCAAACGATTGAGCCTATCGATAAATGTCATCCTTTTCACATCCTCACCGCCAAATTCCAATAAAGCTTTAAAAATCTTCTCACCCATCGTATCTTGCAGTTTGGAAAATCTATAGACCATCTGATCGACAAAACTCATCTGAACTTCATCAAGTTGGCTATAAGATTGTATATCCAGTGGCATAATGTCTTTTAAATGCTTTTTTGCTATCACGAGTCTTTTTTTGTGCTGATTGCATTCGTGCAGTTTCTCTACCAATGTCTGCTCTCTCACAGCTTCACTCCATTACACAAGGCCTCTTGCTCGATATATCTATTTGGATCTTTTGCTATGATGACATCGATCTTCTGCTCTCCTATATACTCATCGAGTTTGGCCAAAAATGCGAGTTTGCGCTCCAAAATATTATCATATTTTTTGCTGGGCACTAGGTAGAGATCTATATCTCCGCCTCTTTGGGTATCATCTACTCTACTGCCAAAGAGATATACTTTTCCCTCTCCAAAAGTCTCCTTGAAGGCTTTTTTGATGGATTCTATTTCATATTTGGTAAGACGCATGGTTGACCTGAGAATTTACAGTTTTAGACATACACAATATCCTCGTCGATTCGCTTTTTTATGTATGTTTTTATAGAATAATACATCCCTATATCTACTTTTTTATTGAGCTCTTTTTCTAAAAATTTTTTTGCATACAAAAGATCAAAACCGCTTTTCATATTCATTCTAAAAACAACAATATCAATATCACTATTTTGAGTAAAATCTCCTCTAGCTTGGGAGCCAAACAGTGCAAATTTTTCTATCCCAAACTTTTGTAAAAGATGAGGTTTTAATTCCCTTAGTCTCTGTATGATGTCTCGATTCATTTTCATCCTACTTTTTATGTTTCAATAACTACTTGGATTTTGATACTATGAAAGTAAAAGCCGATATAAAGAGCAATGCAATATATAAAATAATAAATTCTGGCAAGCTCACTGATGACCCTCGGCTTCTGGGTATATGGGTATAACTGTATAATATCAAAATCTTTTTAATAAGTTAAATCATGCATGAGACTCCTATCATTCCCATCATTCCAGTTATAATATGTTCAATACACCTCATCGTGGCTACCGATATCAAGCAATATGATCTCTTTATCGTCGATGATGAGATCAAGTATGATTCTATAATTCATGGAGATAGAGACTGAATAGTATTAATAAAGTTTGCCCTGGAGCTTATGAAGCCTAAGGCTGGGATGGTGAGGATTATCCATTAGAAGCGCAAGGGTCTTTTTGTATCGTTCTTTGAGATCCAGATACTTCTTGATAAAGCGTCTCTCTTTCTTACGGTAAGAGTCCGTGAAGATGAGTTCATACATTATAGATTTTTTAGATGTTCTTCTAGTTCTTTTTTCGTGCTAATACGTATGGCTTTGCCACTTTTTATCTCTTCTTGCGCTTGCAGGTAGAGCAGGTCCAGCTCCAAAGCTCTGATTCGATCATACTTTTCGATACCCAAAACGATATACTTAGGCTTTCCTCTAAAAGAGATAATCGCTTCATCTCGCTCTTGGAGCTCTTTTTCTATGGCTTTGATGCCTTTGACTTTCAAATCGTTTGCCGTGATCATATCGTGTCCTCAATAGTGTTATTTGCAATATTATAGCATAGTGAATATTTCTGTGATATTTTCAATATACCTCATCGTGGTTGCCAATATCGATCAAATAAATCTCTTTGTCGATAATGACAATATCAATGATAATTCTATATTTCATAGTTATAGAGACACTATAGAGTCCATCCAGCTTTCCCTTGAGTTTATGGAGCCTGAGGCTTGGATGGTGGGGATTATCCTCTAAAAGATGGAGTGTCTTGTAGAGACGATCTTTGATGGATGGGTTCTTTTTGATGATTTTAGCGGAGCTCTTGACGAACTTATCTTCATAAATGAGTTTATAACTCATTCTCTATTCTTTGGATGAGAGTATTGGCATCAGAAATATACGCTTTGTCTTGCTCTTTTTTCTTTCTAAGCTCTTTGTAGGCTGCCTCTATCTGGAGTGACCGCATCGTTTCATACTCCTCTATATCCAAAACGATATACTTGGGCTTCCCTCTAAAAGTGATTACCGCTTCATCCCGCTCTTGGAGCTCTTTTTCTATGGCTTTGATGCCTTTGACTTTCAAATCGTTTGCCGTGATCATATCGTGTCCTTAATAGTGCTGTTTGTCATATTATAGCATAGAGGTTATGGGGATTGATGGAGTATTATCTTCTTTTAAAATCATCATCGATTCTCACTATATCATCCTCTCCCGTATATTCACCCACCTGCGCTTCGATGAGCACAACCGGGATTTTTCCATCATTCGCCAAGCGGTGGACCTCGCCCATTTTAATGTAGGTGCTCTCATTGGGGCGGACGTAGTAGGTCTTGTCTCCTACGGTCACGGTGGCCGTGCCGCTGAGCACTATCCAGTGTTCATTGCGATGGTAGTGCTTTTGGAGACTAAGTCTCTTACCCGGTTTGACAACAATACGCTTGATCTTATAGCCTCTCTCATCCACAAGCACTTCGTAGGTTCCCCACGGGCGATGGACTATAGAGTGGGTGGTGAGGAGTTGAGGATTTGTATCTTTGAGTCGTACCACCACATCACGCACTTTTTGGGAACTCCCTTTTTTAGTAATGAGCAGCGCGTCCTTCGTATCAACAACAATATACTCCTCAAGCCCTATAGCGGCGATAACTTTCTTTTCATTATCGCTATAGTAGAAGTTGCTGCTGCTCTCTATCTCTAGCGCCTCTTTGGATACCACATCATCTACCAGAGTATCAAAACTACCTACATCGTTCCAATCAAAATCCCCTAAAACTACCTTTATCCTATCGCTCTTTTCCATCACAGCGTAATCTACGCTTATATCTGGGATATCATCCATTTTGGTGATACGAATCTGAGTGTTGCCAATGGGCTTGAGATGATTCTCATAAACCTCTTTACACGCTTCATAAATTTTGGGAGCATACTTTTGTAGCTCTTCTAAATAGACACCGGCTTGAAACATAAACATTCCGGAGTTCCACAAATATCTACTACCAGAATCTATCCTATTTTGTGCGAGGTAGCGCTCAGCGGTGGCAAGATCTGGCTTTTCGTGAAATCGTTTCACCTCATTGCCTATATGTTCGATATATCCATATCCGGTATGAGGCTTGGCGGGCTGGATACCAAAAGTGACGAGATAGCCCTTTTTGGCCAAAGCTTTGGCCCATTTTATGGCCTCTTGATATCTTTTCACATCTTTAATTAAATGATCGCTAGGCGTGATAAAGAGAATTTCATCTTCATCACTGGCAAATGCCGCAAAAGCGATAGCCGGAGCCGTATTTCGACCTATATCTTCAAGTAAAAATTTAGGAGCAATCCCTAAACCCAGCTCATCGATTTGATCAAGGGCGAGAAAGTAGTGATCTTTGTTCGTGATGATAACAAAATCATCGCAAAAATCTCTGTTACGCTCTATACTCTTTTGAAAAAGCGAGCGCGAGCCTCCATCAAAAAGCTGTAAAAACTGCTTTGGCATCAAACGACGACTCAAGGGCCAAAGCCTTGTCCCACTTCCACCGCACAAAATCACATTTCGCATATCAACCTTTCTTGCAAAAATTATCTCTCATTTTTTGGTTCAAACTCCAAGCAAACAGAATTGATACAATATCGCAATCGAGTAGGTTCGGGACCATCGGGAAAAACGTGCCCCAAGTGGGCCTTGCATCTAGAGCAGCACACCTCCGTGCGCACCATCCCATGGCTTGTATCCACCGCCTCTTCTACCGCTTTAGGAGCGATAGGAGCCCAAAAACTTGGCCAACCACTACCAGAGTCGAATTTGGTACTAGAGTCAAAGAGAGGCTGGCCACAGCATTTACAGCGGTATATCCCCGATCTTTTCTCATTTAACAACTCTCCGCTAAAAGGGGGCTCCGTCCCCTTTTCAAACATCACATGATACTCAAAAGGAGTGAGCTCTTTTTTACATTTCATAATCAATTCCTAATTTTTTAGCAGTTTCGATATAGATCTGCAGATCGTTTGAGTTATGGAGCACGCAGATCACCTCCATCTTATAATAGGCGCACTCTTTCAAAAACCAATCGATTGTACTAAGGGCTATGGGAGCGGCCAGCTCTATTGGATAACCATAAATACCGGTGCTGATAGCGGGAAAAGCGATGGATACTAAGCCATAACTTCTAGCGATGCAGAGGCTGTTTTCGTAGCAATGTCGTAAAGTCTTCTCTTCCCCTTGATCGCCCCCATGCCAAAGAGGTCCTACGGTGTGGATTACCCAGCGAGCCGGAAGATTGTAACCGTGGGTGATCTTAGCCTCACCGGCTCTAGCTCCGCCCAAACTCTTGCACTCCTCTTTGAGGCGGGGTCCCGCAGCCCGATGGATCGCTCCATCTACCCCTCCGCCTCCTAAAAGTGTGGGATTGGCGGCGTTGACGATAGCATCCACTGCGAGGCGGGTGATATCGCCTTGGATGATTTTTATTGACATCCCAGACACTCCGTACTTCTATCGGCTATGTCTTGAACTACCTCAGGCGATTGACTGCGCAAGTAGTAGGTCGATTTGAGCCCCAGTCGCCACGCAAGGCTATAAATCTCATGTAAATAACGCCCGCTGGCACGATCGAGCCGAATAAAGATGTTGGTACTTTGTCCTTGATCGATCCACTTTTGGCGCACGGCTGCGGCTTTGATGAGCAGACGCTGATCAAGTTCATAAGCGGGGGTGTAGTACTGCCACGTCTCTGGATTGAGATTTGGGACTACGACAGGAATGAGTCCAGAGAGATTCTCCTCAAACCATTTTCGTTTATATACCGGCTCGATAGTTTGGGTAGTGCCCGTAAGAATAGAGATGGAGCTTGTTGGCGCTATGGCCATCAAATAGCCGTTTCGCATTCCGTCACGCTTGACTTTTTGACGAAGCTCGTTCCAATCGTAGATATAACCAAAAAGTCCACCGCGATCGGGGGTCAGTTTTTTAGCCTCGTTGCTTGCTGTATCAATTGGAAAAATACCCCTGCTCCATTTTGATCCCTCATACAAAGGATACTTCCCTTTCTCCACGGCAAGATTGGAGGAGGCTCGAATGGCGTTATAGCTGATCATCTCCATCACCTCATCGATTTTTTTAAGATGCTCGTCGCTGCCCCACTCAATCTTCTGCTCAGCTAACATCTGAGCCTCACCCATCACACCCAAACCGATAGAACGGCTGTTAAGATTGGTTCGTTTGACTTTTTCCAATGGATAAAAGTTAAGGTCTATGACGTTGTCGAGCATCCGAACGGCGATGGGCACTACCCGCTCAATATCCTCTTTAGAATTAATTTTACTTAAGTTTATACTTGCAAGGTTGCAAACAGCCGTTTGGCCATCAATCTTCTCTTTTTCTACAATAAAGACCTGCTTACCGCCGATACTATCAAGGCTCGTAATCTTTTTGGCCTTTTTGGTAATACCCGTATCAATCGTTACATCCTCTTCTTCTTCATACAGCTCTACCGATCCATCCTCATACTTTACTTTGACTTTGTAGTAGTTGGGTTCAGTATTTTGGAAAATTTCAGTACAGAGGTTGGAGCTTCGGATAATGCCTTGATGGTCGTTGGGATTACACCGGTTGGCGCTATCTTTAAAACATAAAAACGGATTTCCCGTCTCAAAATAGCTACGCAATATCTGCTTCCACAACTCCTTAGCTTTCACACGCTCTTTAGCAATATTCTCTCGCCGTTCATACTCCATATAACGCTTCTCAAACTCCTCACCCCACACTTCAGTTAAGTCTGGCGTCTCATACGGATCAAACAGAGTCCAAATCCCGTCCTCGGCCACTCGCTTCATAAACAAATCGTTGATCCACAGGGCGGGAAAGAGATCGTGGGCTCGTCTACGCTCCTCGCCACTATTTTTTTTGAGATCGATAAAATCCTTGACATCCATATGCCATGGCTCGATGTACACAGCAATCGCACCTTTGCGCGTGCCCAATTGATCTACGGCTACGGCGATATCGTTTGTAATTTTTAAAAATGGAATAATCCCACCAGCGGCGTGTTTGTGGCTATCGATGTAACTGCCCATAGCTCGCACCCTACTCCAATCCCAACCGATTCCGCCTCCATATTTAGAAAGCAGCGCCATCTCTTTATATCCGTCAAAAATGCCCTCAATATTGTCTGGGGTGCTGCCAATATAACAAGAACTCAGCTGATGGCGGGTGGTGCGGGCATTAGAGAGCGTGGGAGTAGCCACCATCACCTCAAATTTACTGATCACATCGTAAAAGCGTTTCGCCCAGCTTTGGCAATCGAGCTCGTTTTGAGCCAAAAACATGGCTACGGCCATGAAGAGCTGTTGGGGCAGCTCGATGGGACGATTCTCCTTATCTTTGAGCAAATAGCGATCATACAGCGTACGAATCCCTAGATAGGTAAACTGCAAATCCCGCTTAGGGTCGATATAGTCGTTCAAATCGTCTAGATCATACTTCTCTTTAAGACCCGGGATAATACGCCCCTCTCTCTCGCCCCGCTCAAAATATTCTCGTAGGTGTATGTATCCGGTAAAACCGCTGACCTTGTGGTACAAATCGTACAAAAAAAGCCTTGCGGCGACAAAACTCCAGTTGGGTCTGTCCACGTCAATCTTGTCCACTGCGGTGCGAATGAGGGTCTGCTGGATCTCTTCGGTGCTAATGCCATCGCGAAACTGAATTTTAGCGTCCACTTCCAACTCGCTCTGACTCACTCCATTGAGTCCATCACAGGCCGCTTTGGTATATTTTTGGATTTTGGAGATATCTAAAGGCTCCACCCTGCCGTTGCGTTTGATCACACGGATCATCATCGATCTGCTCCTTCAAAGACCCGTTTGAAGATCCGATCTACATTTTTGGTATAGTACCCATAATCAAAAAAGCTCCTAATCTCCTCTTGAGGTATCTTTTGTATAAGCTCCTCATCTTCGAGCAGATATTGTAAAAAGAGACTCTCCCCTTTCTCGTTGATAGGCTCGTGTCCCTCTTGGATCTGCTCCCACACTCTCATAGCGTTTCGCTGCACTATTTTATAAGCATCCTCTCGGCTCACTCCCCGTTTGGCAAGCTCAAGCAATACCCTTTGGCTAAAGACAAGTCCGCCGGTAAGATTGAGATTTTTGAGCATATTTTTGGGATAGACCACTAAGTTGGCTATAACATTGTTGAGCCGATGTAGAGCAAAATCAAGAGTTATAAAGCCATCGGGGAGAATAAATCGCTCTACGCTGGAGTGGCTGATATCTCGCTCATGCCAAAGCGCCACATTCTCAAGAGCCGGCATCACCATCGATCTTATCTGACGAGCCAAACCCGTAAGATTTTCGCTCAACACAGGATTTCGTTTATGGGGCATGGCGGAACTCCCCTTTTGTCCTTTGCTAAAGTACTCTTCGGCTTCATACACTTCTGTACGCTGGAAATGGCGGATATTGACGGCGATCTTTTCGATAGTGGAGGCTATTAAAGCCATCGTAGTAAATAATCTGGCATAGCGGTCTCGCTGGATTACCTGATTAGAAATGGGAGCCGGCTTGAGACCGAGCTCTTCGCACACATACTCCTCAAGCTCCATTGGAGCGTGGGCGAAGTTGCCCATTGCGCCACTTACTTTGCCTACGCTAATCACTTCTAAAGTCTCTTGGAGATTTTTTAGATGTCTGGCAAATTCGTCATACCAGAGGGCTAGCACCAGCCCAAAAGTGATCGGCTCGCCGTGAATGCCGTGACTACGACCTACCATAAGCGTCATTTTATGCTCGTAGGCTCGTCTTTTGATAGACTCCATGACCATCTTCACATCTTCAATGATGAGCTTGAGGGAGTCTCGCATCTGTAACGCCACGGCGGTATCGATCGTATCGGAACTGGTCATCCCGTAATGGACCCATCTCGATTCTGGTCCCAAACTCTCGGCTACGCTGGTCAAAAAGGCGATTACGTCGTGTTTAGTCTCTTTTTCTATCTCTTCGATTCGTTTGACATCGAATTTAGCGTTTTTTAAAATCTTCTCCATATCCTCTTTTGGAATAAGACCAAGACGATGCCATGCCTTCACAGCGGCCTTTTCCACATCAAGCCACGCTTGGTATTTAGCCTCTTGTGTCCATTTGTCTGCCATCTCTTTTCGTGCATATCTTTGTACCATAGTATAAAATCCTTTGGGGTGGGGTTGAAAAATTTGTAGCTCTTTTGTATATTCGTAATGCTATCCAAAAGAAACTTTAGAATTTATCAAGGAGGCGAGTTGCCTTTTGTTGCAAAAAAAGTAATCGTACAAACTCCTACCAAACTCTTTTTGGTGCTGATGCGAGAATTTGAGATCACCCAAAAAGAGGCCCAGCGTATGATCGATACCAAAAAAGTTTTTCAAAAGGGCAAACTTATCAAAGATAAAGCGGCGGTAGTGCAAGGGGAGCTTGAGATTATCCATTTCCAACCAAAACCTCAAGGTCTCAAGCCAATATTTGAGGCAAAAGATTTTCTCCTCTACGACAAGCCAAGCGGTATTATGGTCCATCCAAGAAATAGAAAAAGCGAGTATACCCTCATCGACGAGCTCAAATCGGTTTACGGAATGGGGGCTAACATCGTCCATCGCATCGACAAAGAGACCAGTGGTCTTATCTTAGCCGCCAAACACAAAGAAGCAGAAAGAGAACTTAAAAGACTTTTTGAGACCAAAAAGATCCAAAAAAAGTACTTAGCCCTCGTCTCTGGAGAGCTTAAAGAGGAGATCTTGATCGACGCTCCCATAGCGATAAATCGAGACCTTTCAAAAATAAAGCTCAAAATGCGCATCTGCCCTACGGGAAAGCCCGCTCAAACTATCGTACGGCCCCTATATCATCTAGGCCCATATACCTTGGTAGAGGCTATTCCCCTCACCGGCCGTCAGCACCAAATCCGTTTACACCTTTTTCATATCCATCATCCTATCGTAGGTGATCCTATATATGGACGCTCAAGCGAAGATGCGATACGATACTTGGATAAAAAGATGGATACCAAAGAGAGAATCCAAAAAACGGGCGCTCCCCGCCTCATGCTCCACGCTTATAGTTTGGAATTTTCTTATAAAACCGCACACTACCGACTCCTCTCACATTACGATTTTTTACGAGAGTGCCGCCAATTGATCGATAAAAAGTACAAGGCCAACCGGCGTTAAAGTCCCGGAAGCCTTGGAATTTTTGCAAGTTTGGAGTTGCGGCAGTACCAGCCCCAAGCCTTTTTGAGCCAGTGACCCACAATAGGCATCGGCAACATCAAGCCACGCTTGTCGTCGCGATAGACAAATGCCGCCCCATCGCCGCTATCCATGACGCAGATAATATTAAGATGCGGTAGATAAGACTCTTTTTTGCCACTCTTTATACCGGCATCAATGGCGATGTTGTTGGCACTGTTGCGCGCCATCACTTCGGCAATGTGGCCCTGCTTCGCTCGCCACTGGGGTCCTTCTATGTAGGCGCTATCGCCAATGGCGTAGACGCCCGGTGTATCTTTAACCTCACAATATTCATCTATGAGCACAAAGCCCGCCTCGCTCAACGGCAAATCGCTCTTGGCAAAGACAGGATGGCCGGCGTTTGCGGGGATAAACATCGTAAAATCGCTTTGTAAAACGCTCTCATCTTCAAAAACTATCGCCTTTGGCTCAAAGCGCTTGATCTTCTTGCCAAAATGCTTTTTGATATTTAGTTTATTGAAAAAAACATCCATCATCTTCAAAGCATGCGGCCCCAAGCGCTTGCCGGGCTCTTTCATCGTAGCGAAAAATGTAAGCTCAAAACGATCTCTTAGCCCCCTTTTTTTAAGATAGTTATGCACGTTGAACATCATCTCAAAAGCGGGCCCTCCCCGCACGGCACTGCTATCTTTGGGGTTACCGCCAAATCCCATGGCGATCTTGCCGCCTCTCTTGGCCGCCACCAGCTCGTCGATACGATCTCGCATCGTAAGGGCCTCTTGGGGATCACCGCAGATAGAGAGATAATTTTCACTACCTTCGTACTGCATCTTGCCCGCTCCCATGGCGATGACGAGATAGTCGCCTTGGTACTCCCCCCTTTTACCGATGGCTTTCCTCTCCCCGGCTTTTATCTCCACTATCTCATCTTCAATCCATTTAAATCCGTGCACCTTTTGCAGATCCTCTAGAGGCAAGCAGACATCTGCAAACTCCGCCTCATATACCGGCACCCAAATAGAAATAGGATAAATATACATAAAAGGTCTTGGACTCACAAGATCCACCGCAAAGCCCTCTTTGCGCAAAAAAATTGCCGCTTCCACCCCGGCAAAACCGCCGCCAAGTACCACTACTTTTTTCATGGCGCCCTCCTAATAGTGTCTGATCTTTTGCTCTTGAGGGATGTTAAGCTCTTTTTCGCCCGCATCCCAAAAGTAGTATCTAGCCATCGCATAAAAGACTCCAAGGACTAAACCGCTGATAATAACCCACTTGATAATCTCTCTTTTTTCTTTTGGCGCTTTTTTACCATAGTCATCCATTTGAGTGAGCGTGGGCTCCCCGTGTTCGTCAAATCCGCGCTTCATTTTCTTTCCTTAGGCGCTTTTGTGGGTGTGGCGTGTGAATTTGGAGATGTTGCTTTGGGTAATGGGCTCGCACTGGTGCTTCTTGTAGCACTCCAAAGCATCGGAGATCGTCACACGTCCTTCACCCGGATAGTAGACCTCCACACCCGCATCGGCCAAAAGCACATAGGGCTTTAGACCGATATGTTGCGTCAGCACCACATCCACACCCTGATCCAGTAGCCACTCCACCACGGCAGTCCCGCCATCATAAGGATTTTTCACAATCTGCATATCACCATTTTGCACAAAAGCGAACCACTTGGCATGGCCAAAAAGAGGTGAGAGGGCGCTCTCCTCTTTGTTGGTCTTTACGGGCATCGCTATTTTCATTGCGCTTCCTTTTTGATATGCTTTTGATAAATATCCCATCGTGGGAAGACAAAGATGGTATCCCGATAGACAGCGATTTTAGGATCGTCCACCGCGTAGGCTTTGATCTTAATGGGGATTGGCACATCCTTGGTGGTATCTTTGGCCAAAACTTTGTCTGTCTCCAAGATAACCACTTT
>JALWCE010000154.1:0-41149 GCA_027036935.1 Nitratiruptor sp.
ATGTTTGGATTGACCCGCACGCTGATCCTGGCCACCTTGCCAAGCTCCTTGGCGATCTGCTCCACTCTGTGCCCCTCGGCTTCGCTCTCGATATTGATATACAATATATCTTTTTCCAATGCCTCGGCGATCTCCTCGTCACGCTTGCCAACACCGCTAAAGATGATCTTGTATGCTGGTATGCCGGCTAGCAAAGCTCGCTTGATCTCGCCGATACTTACGCAATCGGCTCCACTGCCAAGATTGGCCAAAAGTTTGAGCAGACTTAAGTTGGAGTTGGCCTTGATAGCATAAGCAATAAGGGATTTTCTGGCTTTAAAAGCCTTTTTGATGGCTTCATAATTTGTGGTCACTTCGCCAAAATCGTACAGATACAAAGGAGTATCATACTTTTGGGCCAGCTTGCGGTAATCCAAGGGGACTCCTTTTTTGCCCCAATATTATCAAAAAAGTGCTAAAACTTTTTATAAAACCAAAGAGCAATCCCAAAAAGCAAAATTTGGGGCAGTACGATAGCTATAAACGGATCTATCGACTCTGTGAAGGCCAGCTTGGCCAAGGCGTAGAGCAAACCCCACGTAATGAGTGCGGCCAGCATCGCCCCAAAACTAAAAAGTCCAAGATTGCCAAGGCGTGCGGTAACAGGGACGAAATAGAAGATTATTACCATCAAAAACGGAGCGAAAAAAGGGAAGAAGAGCTGATAAAGTATCACCGCCTCAATCTTTTTTGTACGGATATGCTGCTTTTTAAAGAGCCTAAAGGCATAAATAGCATCTAACAGCGAAATGGCGGTTTTGCCCTCATAGACACTATCAAGTATCGTAGGCCTATAACCTTGGAGTGTATCGATATCTTTGGATAAAATAGCTATTTTATGGGGCAGTTTTTTCACGACGGTGGCGTTGGGAAGATGCCAACTCTCTTGATGAAATGCAGCTTTTTTTGCCAAAATCAAGGAGGAGAGCTCGCTGCCGCCACTGCTGTTTAACTCAAATATTCGCACTCTTTTCGCACTCTTTTGCAAGGGGATAAGCTCGTCGAAATAGACATAACTCTCTTTATATTTAAAAAAAAGATTTTTGGTGGAGCTCACAAAGGTATGAAATTTTCTGATATTTTTGGCATATTCGTCCGCATAACTAAAGGAGGTCATATGAAGAACCAAATAGAAAAAAGTAAGCACTATAGCTATCAAAAAAAGTGGACGAATGAGAGCCTTTTTACTATATCCGGCTGCATAAAATGCTACAAGTTCATTTGAGCGTATAAGATGAAGCTTAAGAGAGATCATGGCAAAGACGAGACTGATGGGAAAAAGCACATCCACGCCGTGAAAAAAGCGGTACACAGCGTACAGAATCTGTAAACTAGCCGATGAGGGTAAGGATTTAAGAGCTTGTACGAAATCAAGTCCTACAAAAAAGAGCACCAGCGAAAAAAGTATCAAAAAGATATATTTTAGATATAAACTCCCCAAATATCTGCGTACCATCACATCTCTTTACACTCGCTCCCTTTTTGGGAGTAGCGAGCCCGCACTTTCTCTAAACTCTCACGGCTCAAAGCAAGCGCAGCTTCGGCTGCTTTTTGGAGTGTGGGCTCGATGCACTCTAGCTCTTTAGTGCTAAAATCACTAAGCACATATGATACTACCTGCTCTTTGCGTTCAGGTCTACCAATACCAAAACGTACCCTCACATACTCTGACCCCACTAAAGAGTCGATAGATTTTAGGCCGTTATGTCCGCCGCTGCTACCACCTCTTTTGAAACGAAGAGCACCCAAAGCCAGATCCAAATCATCATGGACGACAACAATATGCTCCAAAGGAATTTTATAAAAATTTTTGACAGCTTGTACACTTTGGCCGCTTAGATTCATAAAAGTTAAAGGCTTAAGAAGAAGAAGATCTTGCGATTTATAAAGCTCGCCTTTGAACTCTTTTTTAGAGATTGGAGTCGGTTTTAGGTTTTCGATCAAGCGATCGAGTACCATAAAACCGACGTTGTGACGATTTTTTTCATATTTCGCTCCGGGATTGCCCAGACCGACAAGAAGATACATTACTTGGCTTTAACCACACCGACAACAGCCACATGTTCAGGTGTCATATGCTCTACACCCTCTGGTAGCTCAATATCTCTAATCAAAATCGCATCGCCCACATCAAGATTACTTACATCCAAAGTGATGCTGTCTGGAATATTTTCAATAGCCCCTTTGACTTTGATTCGTCGTTTAGATGTGACGAGCACCCCTTTGTTTTTAAGACCTATCGGCGTACCTACGATTTTGATAGGAACCATATAATAGGTCACCACACCGGGCTGTGCCACCATCAAATCCACATGCAGTAGATCATACGTTACCGGATCTTTTTGGTACTCTTGGACAACTACTTTGAGCTCTTTATCACCCACTTTTACCGGAAAGGCCAAAGAATCTTTATGACGGACAGCTCGAATGAACTCACCCTTTTTAAACGCCGCGTGGATGTTGTCAAACTCTTTTCCATAGATGTTGGCAACTAGATAACCATCCCGTCGCAAGGCTTTGGTCGCCTTTTTACCGGTACTCTCTCTAACGATGCCTTCTAACATATCGCTCCCTTTTGTCTAAAATAGGCGCTAATTATATCCAAAAAAGTTTTATACGATCTTAAATCTTTAAGCCAATAACTCCATCTTGATCTCCTACAATACTCGCTTGTTTCTCATCTTTTGACTTTTTGATCTTAAGAGCCATATCGGCACGAGAAGAGGCATTCGATAGAGCCTCTTCCTCATCGATCACACCCTCTTCATAGAGTTTTAAGAGTGCTTGGTCAAAAGTTTGCATCCCATAGACCTCTCCCGCCTCGATCGCTTCTGGTATCTCGTTTTCTTGCTGATGGGCTATGAGTTCTGCTATTCTTTGGGTTTTAAACATAATCTCCAAAGCGGCCCTTCTGCCTCCTTCTTTGGTCTTGACAAGCCGCTGAGAGACGATCGCTTCCAAAACCGAGGCAAGTACTAAACGGATGCGGTTTTGTTCCTCAATCGGAAAGACGGAGATAATGCGGTTGATAGTCTCTTTGGCATCGAGGGTATGGAGTGTGGAGAGGACCAAGTGGCCGGTCTCAGCTGCGTGCAGCGCCATCTCGATGGTCTCAAGATCCCTCATCTCACCTACAATGATAATATCGGGGTCTTCTCGGAGTGCCGCTCGCAAGGCTCTAGCATACGAGGGGGTATCTTGACCAAGGCTTCGCTGGTTAACGATACAGTTGATATTTTTATGGACAAACTCCACCGGATCTTCTATGGTGATGATATGCTCGGCTCTTTGGGTATTGATAGCGTGGACAAGCGCCGCCATTGTTGTGGACTTTCCGCTTCCCGTAATCCCGGTTACTAAGACTAGACCCCTTTTAAACTGAGCGATCTTTTTGATTTGGGGGGGGAGTTTGAGCTCCTCTATGCTCTTTACTCTAGTGGGAATAACGCGAAAAACAGCAGAAACTCCATCTATTTGAAAAAAGATGTTCACCCTAAAGCGGTGATCTTCATTCAAAATGAATATCAAATCCACATCTTTTTGTTCCACTAGCTCATGAAAACGGCTTTTGAGCAGCTCCTTGGCCAAGAGCAAAGCGTTCTCTTTGGAAATTTGCTCCTTAGATAAAGGTACGATATCCCCGCTTACCCGAGCATAGATTGGCGAATTGGCCTTAATATGTAAGTCACTTCCTCCATACTCAATAAGCTGCTCCAAATAGCGGCGTACCAACTTTGTCATTCGGTAATCGTGAGTTTTTGGATCAAAATCTAGTGGCTGCTTCATCCCAACTCTTTCAAAATCTCCTCAAAAGCTTTGACAAACGCCTCAAGCCCTTCGTGCAAAAGCTCATAATAGATCTGTTTCATATCAATCCCGTTGGCTTTGAGCATAGCAAAAAATCGTTCGATCTCCTCATTGGGAATGGGTAATTTTGGCTCTGTGTCGCCGCTTTGGACAAAAGCTTCGATAGTATGGATGGGAGCTGTATTGATAGTATGAGGAGCCAAAAGCTCGCTGATGTAGTAGTGGGGTGGATAGTCTCCCCCTTTAACCCCCGTACTGGCAAAAAGGCTCTTCGTATGGGGCAAATCTCGCTTTCTTACCATATTGTAGATCTTGGCAGCATTCATAATACCTACTCTTCCAGTAGGCAACCCTTTGGCTTTGAGCAAAGGATCGAGTTTTCGATCAAAACGGCTTACAAAAACACTAAGAACGCAATGGCCCTTGTCATTTTTTTTAAAGCCTCTCTCCATTGCATCTAAACACTCATCGGCTTGATTGGGAGAGAAGATAAGCGTAGCGTTGACATGCACGCCATCTCCCACCAACTCCTCTATTGCCGCACATCCAGCGGGAGTTACGGGGATTTTGATCATCACGTTGGGTCTATTGATGGCTTGCAAGAGCCGCTTTGCCTCGGCTACCGTGCCTTTGGCGTCATCGGCGAGCCTTGGATCAACCTCCAAGCTTACAAATCCTTCATCGCCTCTTTCATATAAAGGCCGCAAAATATCGGCAGCCTTTTGAATATCGGCGATAGCCAACGCTTCGTACTTGGCTTTTGGTTCCAATCCATTCAACTTCTTTACCTGCTCTTGATAGGCGGGGGAGGAGAGAATAGCCTCTTTAAATAGAGCCGGATTGCTCGTAGCACCGTTGATAATATTTTGGGATATGAGCTCTTTAAATTTAGTATCTAAAAATTCTCTCTCAATAAAATCGGCCCATAAAGAGAAGTCTATATTCTTAAGATACATAATACTACCTTTTGTCTTTTTAGAGTGGTTATCAAAATATGACCTAAAATGCCCATCAGCAACCTAAGGTCACTTAGGGGAGCGGGAATCCACACCGTTTACGGGGTGGAGTATCAACCTGTAGTTTCCATTTTCCGTAGCGTCCGGGCTTTTGCAAAGCGATATCGAGCTCTTCTAAAAACCTCGCTCTGCTGATCTCCACCGCCCCCATTCGTTTGAGATGGGCGCTGGGAATTTGACAATCGATAAAATCAAAACTAAACTCTTGTGCAATCTGGGCTAGATGCACCAAAGCTACTTTTGAGGCGTCACTGACGCGACTAAACATACTCTCGCCAAAAAAAGCGCCCCCTAAACTTAATCCATAGAGTCCTCCCACAAGCTCACCATCTTGATAGGTTTCGATGCTGTGGGCAAAACCCATCTCATGCAACTCGCAAAAGAGCTCTATAATCTCAGGGAGTATCCATGTCTTGCTTCTGATATTTTTACAACTTTGGATCACTTGGCGAAAATCATTATCGACTCGTACCTCAAACTTTTTAAGACTCTTTTTGAGCGATCTTGAGATTTTGATATCTTGAGGATAGAGCACAAGTCTAGGATCTGGTGACCACCAAAGGATAGGATCACCCTCATTGTACCAAGGAAAAATCCCTCGTTTATAAGCCGCCAGCACTCTTTGAGGATGCAAATCGCCCCCGTAAGCCACCAGCCCTTCGGGACTGGCCTCCTTGGGGTCTGGGAAGATATGGTCATAGGGCGAGAGTAGAGTTATCCAACTCATTGGATCGTAAAATTTAATGCCTCTTCTTTGACATCAACGATCACTTTACCACCATGTTTGAGTTTGCCAAAGAGTATCTCATTCGTCAGCGGTGTCTTGATCTCTTCGCTGATCACCCGTGCCAAAGGTCTAGCTCCTAGCTCCTCGCTATACCCTTTTTTGGCCAGATACTTCTTGGCTGCGGGGGTGAGCTCCAGCCAGATTCCTTTGTTGTCCAGCTGCTGATTGAGCTCTTCGATGAACTTGTCTACTATTCCCTCCACAATCTCAAGGCTTAAAGGCTTAAAGCGTATAATTGCATCGAGGCGGTTGCGAAATTCTGGCGTAAAGTACTGCTTCAAAGCTTCGTCAAACTTGCTGACCGACTCTTTTTTAAATCCCATAATATTGGCTTCAGTAGCCCCTACGTTGGAGGTCATGATCAGTATCACGTGCTTAAAGTCGGCTATATTACCGTTGTTATCAGTAAGTGTGGCGTTGTCCATCACTTGCAGCAAGATATTGATCAGATCTGGATGTGCCTTTTCTATTTCATCGAGCAAGAGCACGGTATAGGGGTGCTTTCGTATCGTCTCAGTCAGCAGTCCCCCCTCTTCGTAGCCCACATACCCCGGAGGCGCGCCAATAAGGCGTGAGACGGCATGCTTTTCCATATATTCACTCATATCAAAGCGCTCAAAATGTACTCCCATCGTTCTTGCCAGCTCTTTGGCCAACTCCGTCTTACCCACGCCGGTGGGGCCAACGAACAAGAAAGAGCCAATCGGCTTGTTGGGTGGATTGAGGCCGGCACGGCTTCGCTTGATCGCCATAGCGATGTGATCCACCGCCTCCTCTTGGCCAAGAACCCGCTCTTTGAGCCGCTCTTCCAGATTGGCCAAGATGCTCAGATCATCGCTGGTAACCCTTTGGGGCGGCAGGCCAACCATTTTGGCAATGGTATCTTCGATATCGTTGACAGTTACCACGCTTCGGCGCTTTTTGAGCAGATGAAAACTTGCCCCCACCTCATCGATCAGATCGATCGCTTTATCTGGCAGCTGACGATCATTGATATATTTGTCGCTAAGCTCCACGGCGCTTCTTAAAGCGTTTACTTGATATTTGACTTTGTGGTGGCGCTCATATTTCTCTTTGAGCCCTTTGAGGATCTTAAATGTCGTCTCAAGGTCGGGCTCTTTAACATCCACTTTGGCAAATCGGCGACTAAGGGCTCTATCTTTTTCCAAAAAGTTGCGAAATTCATTGTACGTGGTCGCCCCAATACATTTGATCGCACCGCTAGCAAGTGCGGGCTTGAGCATATTTGAAGCGTCCATACTCCCTCCTTGGGTAGCGCCCGCTCCTACGATGGTGTGGATCTCGTCGATAAACAATACGGCATTGGGGATCTTCTTGAGCTCCTCGATCACCCCTTTGAGCCGTTTTTCAAAATCTCCTCTATATTTGGTGCCCGCCAGCAGTGCTCCCATATCCAAAGAGTAGAGACTCGCCCCCTCCAACACATCTGGGATCTGGCCAGAGGCAATCTTGAGGGCCAGCCCCTCGGCGATAGCGGTCTTTCCGACTCCTGGCTCACCTACGAGCAGCGGATTGTTCTTTTTTCTTCGACAAAGAATCTGCATCACCCGCTCAATCTCTTTATCCCGTCCAATCACCGGATCTATCTTACCTTTCTTAGCCTCTTTGAGCAGATCGATTGTAAATTTGGCCAAATAGGAATCTTCTGCAATGCCCTCTTTCTCCTCTTTTTGCTGCTCTTCGGATAAGGACTCTGGCTGATGAGAAATAATCTCTAAAATATCGAGTTTGCTAATACCTTGCTCCTTGAGCAAATAGACGCTATAGGAGTGCTCCTCATCAAATAGAGCTGCCAACAAGTCCCCAACCGTCGCCTCTTTTTTCTCCGCACTTTGGATGTGGCGGATCATATTCTCTATTACCCGCGAGAGCGCTACGGTTTCAAAAGGCTCTCGAACAAGATTTTCAGGCAGCGGCTTGAGGGTGTTTTCTAGATGCTGGACCAGTTTTTTTCGCATCAAGATGGTGTCAGCTCCAGCCTTTTTGAGAATACGCACACCCTCTTGGCTACCCAGTAGCGCCAAAAAAACGTGCTCTACGGTTAAATATTCGTGTCGGTGCTGTTTGGCAAAACGTACCGCTTCTTTAAAAATTGAATTTAGTTGATTGCTTATCATCACTCTTCCTCCATTGTCGCTTTGAGCGGAAACTCGTGGGCACGGGCTAGGCGGTGTACCTGATCCACTTTGGTCTCAGCAATTTCATAGGTATAAACGCCACAAAGCCCCTTACCCTTTTTATGGACCGTGAGCATAATCTCCACAGCCTCTTCATAGCTTTTATGAAAGACCTCTTGCAACACGTCGATGACAAAATCCATCGTGGTATAGTCATCGTTGAGCAAAAAGACCTTGTATCTTTTTGGCTCTTCGAGTTTTGTCGTCTCTTTGGTCTTTACTTTTGTGGCCAATTTGTCCCCTCGTTTTTCATTTATTGTAATATAAATTTTTAAAAACCCAAAGGAGTTGGATGCGTATTTTCATAACAGCCACCAATACGGGCGTAGGCAAAACCTATACCACGCTGCGGCTACTCGATATCGCCAAAAAAGCCGGCTTAAAACCTGGGGTGATCAAACCTATAGAGACGGGAGTACTCGGCAGTCCCGACGATGGTAGCAAACTTTTTACTAAATGTCAAGAGCTTAATCCAAACTTAAAAAGCCTCGCCCTAGAGGATATCGTCCCTTATCAATTCAAGCTCCCGGCAGCCCCTTATATAGCCAAGGGCAAAAGCAATATCGACATAAAAAGGATCAAACAAAAAATAGATAGGATCGAGGCACTTTGTGACATTCTTTTTATTGAAGGGGCTGGTGGCTTGATGGTACCGATAGAAAAAGATTTTTTTATGATAGATCTTATCAAAACGCTTCAAGCCAAAGCCTTGCTAGTGGCTCCTTCTAAACTTGGTTGCATCAACGATACGCTGCTCAGCCTCCAAGCCCTCGAAAATAAAAAAATCCCCCATCGCTGGTATCTTAATCTGTACGAGGACAAAGAGGAGTTTTTCAAAATCAGCTACCCTTTTTTTGCAGACTATTTTGGCAAAGTCCCTCTTGATTTGCCATCAATATTCAAGAGTTACATCCACTTTGATGAAATCTAGAGGTCTATCGCTATATTTGACGATACGCCGCCCCATCACTTTGGCGATATTTTTATACTCGACTATGGTATCTTCGCTCTCTTTGTAGCGGGTGCGGCAGCGTCGCACTCTTTTGTATCCGGGGCGCTCATGGCTGCGTTCGGCTAAATTTTTACCCACCAGCGTACCGATGATGGCTCCTCCTACCGTGGCCGCTGTTTTACCACTACCGCCGCCTACTTGATGCCCCAAGATCCCTCCGGCGGCTCCTCCTATGATAGCACCCAAGGTATCACTCCCCTCATCATACTCCTCTACGGGAATCTCCTCTTCCCAACACTCCTCATAGGGGACTTTTTTCGTAACGATATGACGAACTTCTACGCTTTTATAAACTGGAACCCGCTTTACAAAGTGCACTACTTCGCCAAAAAGATGAGATGCTAGACATAAAGAGACAAAAAGAGCCATCCTTTTCATAGGAACTCCTTTTTTTTGTATAATATATCAAATAAATGTGAGGCGAATGTGAAATGGCACACCATCTTATAACCACTAAAGATCTCAGTGATCAAGAGATTTTGCGCATATTCAAAGAGGCAAGCGAGTATTTAGCGGCACCTCCACCCCAACTGCTCAAAAACAGACTTATCATCACTATCTTTTTTGAAAACTCTACAAGAACTAGAAGCAGCTTTGAAATAGCAGCCAAGAGATTGGGAGCTGAGGTAGTCCATCTGGATGTGGCCAAAAGCTCTACCAACAAAGGCGAAACCCTCTTTGACACCGCCGCCAATCTTGATGCCATGGGACCCAACGCTATCATCGTACGCCATCAGCACTCAGGCGTACCCCAAATTCTCTCCCAATATGTAAGCTGCTCTTTGATCAATGGAGGCGATGGCGCTCACGCCCATCCCACGCAAGCTCTTTTGGATCTTTTTACCATACAACGCCATTTTGGCGAGATACGGGGAAAAAAGGTGGCGATCGTAGGCGATATCAAAAATTCCCGTGTAGCTAACTCCAACATCGAGCTGCTAAGACGCTTTGGTATGAAAGTGATTTTAGTAGCCCCGCCTCATTTCCTGCCACAAAGCGATCTACCCACGGCCACTTATCTTAAAGAGGTGATCGACGAGGTAGATGTGGTGATGAGTCTACGTACTCAAATCGAACGCCATACCTATCCTATTTATGCCAGCCTCAAAGATTATGGAAGCGATTACTGCATCACAAAAGAGCTTATCGGCGATAAAGATATCCTCATCCTCCATCCGGGCCCAGTACACCGCAATATCGATATTAGCGACGAAGTGCTCTTAGATCCCAGATGCAAAGTCTTAGAGCAGGTCAAAAACGGGGTGGCGGTGCGTATGGCGGTGCTGCGTCATCTTATTATGAAAGATGGATAGACTCTCCTTTTACGCTACGCGCCAGATCCCCTTTTTCTTTCTTATTGACTACAAAAAACGCCATATTTTCGTAGAGCCTATCCAGAATTTACATAATGTGTTTTTTCAAGTCCCCGGGTTTGCCAATTACACACCCCAAAGAGCTTACGCAAAAATTTTGGCCAAAGACCCGATCCCTTTTGAGCGCTACGAGGAAGCTTTCAAAGAGGTCCAGCGACAAATCCACCAAGGCAACACCTACTTGCTCAATCTCACCTTTCCTACCCCTATTTGGTGCGAGGGCTCTTTGCGTGATATATTTTTTGCTACCAATGCCCCTTTTAAGCTCTATTTCCAAGATCGCTTCGTCTGCTTCTCCCCCGAGCGCTTCGTGCGCATAGCAGGTGATCGGATCCACACATTTCCAATGAAAGGGACTATCGACGCTTCGCTGCCAGATGCCAAAGAGCATATACTAAGCGATCCAAAGGAGATGGCGGAGCATACGATGGTTGTGGACTTGCTGCGAAACGATCTTAATATGGTTGCATCAAAAGTACGGGTACGAAAGTTTCGCTATATCGATCATATTCACTCACAGGACAAAGAGCTTTTACAAGTCTCTAGCCATATTGAGGGTATCCTCCCCGCCGACTGGCCCAATCGTTTGGGAGAGATTTTTGATCTGCTCCTACCCGCAGGTAGCGTTACGGGCACCCCAAAAAGATCCACGTGCTCCATTATAGAAAAAGTAGAGGGGTATGAGCGAGGATACTATACCGGAGTATTTGGCTATTTTGACGGGCACAATCTAGAAAGCGGGGTGATAATCCGATTTATACAAAGACAAGGAGGGGGGCTCGTATACAAAAGCGGCGGCGGAATAACCGCCCAAAGCGATGTGCAAAAGGAGTATCAAGAGCTCATAGATAAAATCTATCTCCCTTTTTAAGAGCACTCTCGTGCGAGCATTTGGGCCGCTTTTTGAAAAACTTTTTTCCACAATTCATCCATAGCTTGGCGCAGATCCTCTCCAGATTGGACGAGCACAAAACTCTTTTTTTTATCTGCTATCTCTACTTCTATCTTTCCTTGTAAGGTGGCACTTTTTTCGTCCCAGACAAGATGCGAGACAATAAGCTTTACGATACATTTAGGTTTTGTCGCAAACTCCCAAGGATACACTCTAACCCGTTCATCTCCCAAAGCGGCGCGAAGATACTCTACAAAAGCCTTTTGAATCTGCCACTCAGGCTCACCTGCAAAAGTAAAATCGTGATACTCTCCACTCTTTAGCAAGACTTTGTCCATCAAAAGATATTGGGGCAGAGTCACGGGCGCCACCCCTATTGGCGTATTGATACGCACAAGCGGCTGTGTCTGATGTATGGATGGGATATAGAACCTTTTTTGGCTACATCCAACAAAGATCAAGACCACAAAGAGTACCCACCTCATCTAATCCCCAAAAATCAAGGCGTTGGGTTTTTTGTCCAGCTTCAAAAGCACCTTATGTAAACTCTTGGCACTTTTATCGATATCATACAAAGTTTGGGTGAGCTGCGCTTTAAAAGTGGAGTTGGCATCATACCCCTTAGCCAAAAGAGTAAACTCTTTTAAAGCTTTTTGCAGTTGTCTCAAAGTAGTGTGTAGATCTTTTGGCAATGCCTTTGTCTCGTTGCTCTCTAAGAGCTTGTGCAAGCTGCTTAGAGTCCTATGCAAAGAGAGCAGGCTCTGGCGCAAGGGCTTTTGATTTTTCTCCAACAAAGCAGAAAAAGCCTCAAGAGCACGTTCGATGGGCAGGTTTTCTAGCTTGGTCAATATCTTATCTAGATGTTCTAGCAGTTTGCTCTTGCGATAAGGCAGAGTGGGCAAAGCGTACACACCATTGCCCAAAGACTTGAGCTCTCCTCCTTCTTTTTCAAACACGAGATTAACAAAGAGAGATTTTGTTAAAAAATTGCTCTGTTGAAGTTTCGCCTTGAGCCCTTTTTGGACCGCTTTGCGCAAAGCATCCATTCCAGAGATTTTAGGAGAGTTTTGAAAAGCTGAGACATCCAAACGGATCAGCACCTTTGAGTTCACCCGTCTATGTTCAAGATCAAAAAAGCTTGCTACATCCTCCACCTCTCCTACTTTATACCCTTCAAACCGCACGGGCGAGCCGATGCCAAGATATCCCGTCCCCGCATCAAAATCGAGTAAAAACCGAACAAATTGTTCTCTTGGTAGACCCAGCTTCTTTTGCAACGCCTCGCTTTTGCTAGGATAAAGAATAAAAGGCTTTTGCAAGGAGATACGGCTCTTTTGTCCCAAATTTTTGGTAGCAAATCCAACACCACCCATGAGCATCTGAGAGAGTGAACCCATACGCACCTCCAACCCTTCATCCGTCAACTCCAGCCGTACGCTTTTTATATTCCAAAATCGGCTGGTATCGTTGATGAAGCGGTCATATGGATGTCTAATAAAAAGATAGATATTTACCCTTTGGCCATCGGAAGCTAGGTCTATCTTTTTTACGGCTCCTACCCGAAGCTGTCTATAGTAGACTGGCATACCCGGTTCAAGGGCAAAAGAGCTAGAAGCTTGCAGCCGCACGGTAGAGCCCCTCTTATCCTCGATCAAAGGAGGCTCCTCCAACCCTTGAAAAACAAGTTTGCTCCTCTTGCCAAGCTTTGCGCTCATCTGAATGTAAGCCCCGCTCATCAATGCGTCCAATCCCCGCACTTTTCCCAGTCCAATTTCAGGTTTTACTATCCAAAACTTAGTTGTTTCATTTAAAAAAGGCAAAATATCTTTATTGACCCTCGCATAGACCCGCACCCCCTTTTTCAAAATCTCGATACGCTCTACTCTTCCTACTTTGACTTCACGAAATTTGACATAAGAGTGTTTGGGTTCGAGTCCGCCGCTGCTTTGGAAAGTAATTTGGATCTGAGGACCCAAATTGGAGTAGTAGCGATAGAGCATCCACCCCCCTATGATCAAAGCGATCAGGGGTACGAGCCATACGATGAGGTGGATACTTCTTTTTTGAATTTTTACTTCAACTATCTCGTCTTGCACAAATCTCTCCTAATATTCGCTCATCCAAAGCGTATGAGGCCATAAGAGTAAAAAAGACCATCAAGGCAAAGGAACTTGCTCCAATACCCGGTATTATAGCGATACTTTGAAAGTGGATCAGCGCCACAAGTAGCACTACGACAAACACATCAATCAAAGACCAAGGACCGGTCAGCTCTATAAGGTGATACAACCACATCTCTTGTTGTAAACTTTTGCATCTTTTGCGCCAAATGGTAAAGAGCAGATAAAAAAGCACCAGAATTTTAAGGAATGGGATGAGTACGGAAGCTACGAAGATAATGATCGCAACCGGATAATCCCCCTCGCCCCAAAGCTCTACCACGCCGCCAATGATCGTACTTCCCTCAACATTGGAAAATTTGGAAGTTTGCAAAATGGGGTAAACATTGGCCGGAATATAAAAGATAACGGCAGCTAAAAGATAGGCAAAGCTCTTATAAAGCGAGCCTTTAATATCTAAAGTGATCTGCAATCCGCATCGTCCGCACCATCTATCCTCACGATCGTTGGTAGCTCCGCAGTACGGACATCTAAGCCATCTCATAGCGTCGCTCCCACAACTCCCACAGCTCTTCGATGCGAATACTTTTTACCACATAAATCTCTAAGAGCACAAATATCCCTAAAGCCCAAAACGCCACGCCAAAATGGATCTGAGCATACTGATACACCTTGATCATCGCCACTAAAATGGCGATAAAAAAGATATCGAGCATACTCCAGCGTCTAAAGATCTCCACCAAGATCAGTGAGCCCTTGGCTATAACTTTGCCTCTTCGTAGCAGCACCAAAATAGAAAAAAGGCTCAACGTTCCCATCAACAACCACGGAAAAACCTCCAAAACAAGTAAAGAAAAGAAACTAATAAAGACAAACCCTTTATCAAAGAGGCTGAGTATCGCCTCAAGCAAGAGAGTGCGTGCGCTCAGTTCTCCAAAATTTATACGAAGCAAAGGCGAAACATTGGCTATGAGCAAACAAAGCAAAGAGAGTGTCGAAAGAGTCAAAAGCAAATACTCAAGACCCGAGCGGTAACGATATAGCAGTGCTTGACAGCGTACGCATCGAGCCTCCTCTTTAGGTGCGAGTGGCAACTTTTTGTGTGGGGTAAAACATCTCGGACACAAAATTATATTTTTATGCAACATCGGTTGTACTCTATTTTATTCTCTATTCTATCATAAATTTCTATCATAAATTAAAATTAAGGGAGCAATAAGTAAGTCAAAAGTACAATAAGATACAATCCAATATAAAGGAGCCGTTATGAGCAAATTGGACGAAAAGATTGCGTTGTACAAAGAGAAACTCAAAGAGATAGAGCCAGATTTCGACGAAGCACTGCTCGAAAAAATTACTAAAAGTCTAGGACCCTCCATCTATAGAAAAGATTCCGAGATGGTATCGTGTACAAGTCCTGAGGAGCTGGCGCGAGTGCGCAATAACTTTTTGAAAATGAAGCTGGGTCTTGATAAGAGCGACGAAGAGCTTGATGCTGCCATCAAAGAGGTATGCCAAAAGATGGGTAGCTCCAATCGCAATAAGTACCGAGCCCTTTTTTACTATTTCCTAGTAAAAAAATTTAATAAAGAGTCCTTATATAAGTGAGCAAGCTTTACGGCGATATTTGGTAAGAGCGAGATCGAAATGGATTTCGCTCTTTTGTGGTATCAGATTTAGGGTCTGCGCACTACTCCCATAAAAAGCGGCGTTTGGGTGCCGTCGTGGAAAATCATAAAGATAAAGGGGCGATCTAAAACGAAGCGATAGGGCTGTGGCGCAGCCGTTACCGAAATCACCCCCGCCGTTGCGGCTGCCGCTTCGCTCCCTTTTTCGTCCACTTTAATGTAGCTTTTGTGAAAAAGGCCACTAAGAAAAAGGCGACGTTGGCTTGGGCCAATCAATGTAAGATCGGCTCTATTGGGATCAAAAAGAGCCTCTATCCCCATTTGCCTCAGTGCACGGGAAAGCTCTTTAGTACCCCAAATAATCTTGAATTTTGGCATCTTAAGTTCTACATTGTACTTGAGTACCCTTTTATCGTAAAGTGCCGCAGGCTCTAAAGTGATCAGTGTGGTGAGCAGATCCTCTACCCTCTTGCCCTCTTTTGGCGCTACAAGCCACATGCTAAAATCTTGTTTATAAGGCAGCTGCAAAGCGGTAAACATAGAAAATTCGCTCACATTATATTCAGAGGTTCGATTCATCATATCCACAAGTACGCTATCACCATTTTGTGGATAGAACCTCTCTTTTTTTGTCAAAGAGGCGTTAAACTCCTCTCTCCACTGGCCATAAAAATAGACCGCATCTACCAGCACCGCCTTGGTGGCCGAAGATATGGAGCCCGGTGGCAAGAGATTTTTTATCTTTTGATGCGTTTTTTGGGCTACCCAATCATTGATCTGGCCTCGCGATCCCTCAGGATCATCTCCAAAATCAACTCTAAAAAGCTCAGCACCCAACACATCGTTTATCAAATATCGGTAGCTTCGGTATGGATGAAAAGCTTTGTCAAACCAAGCACTATTGGCAATTTCAAGCTCTACTGCATCGCTGTGAAGCTGGGAGCGAAAGGCCGCAAGAGAAGCGAGGGGATCAAAATCTTTGGGATAACCAAGAGCTAAACGAAGCTCCTTTTTAGTCTCACCTTTGGCTCCCACATAAAGCATCACTAACGCATCTTCGATACTCAAAGGCGAGCAAAACAGATTATTGCGCTTGGTATCTAGCTCTTTAACCAAGTTGATACCCAGATGATAAAATGAGGAGGCAAGTATCCTTGTATCGGTACTTACATTTTTTTCGCAACTTCCCATATGGACAAAACGCGCTTGTGTATCGGCTTTAAGAGCGCAGTAATTGGGATAAGTGGTAAAAAGAGGCTCACAAGGAGCTACCACGCACTGCACCTGTTTAAGACCGCATACGGGAGCTTGAGGCTCGTTATCACATGGTATTTGCATCTGTGTCGAAACAATATCTTCTTGGCCTTCCCCCTCAAAAATAACTCGCTGGATATTTTTGCTAGCTAACACCCCTGTAAGATAGTAAGCCATATCGGCCGTCCCCATCTGGGGAACAGAGCGAGCGATAGGGATCTTGACTACCTCATCGCTCACAAAGATCGGCTCTTGGAGCTTCACCTGAATCGATCCGCTTGGCTCCGTGATGCGATAGAGGATGAGATTGTACAGATCAAAATCGCTTCCTTCTATTTTGGCTTGAAGCTTTTGGCTTGGATGTGCCGCCAAAAACTCTTGGGCCTCTTGCCAATCATGCAACACCACGCTTTTGGGAAAAGTGGAGAATTCATAAGATCTCAGCAAGGGCAAGTAGCGAAGAAAACCTCGCTCAAAAGTGATTTGTAAAGGATAGCGTCTAAAATGCATAAATCCTAGATTTTGATACTCAAAAAAAGATCCCACGGGTGTGGGTAGAAGCTTAAAAACCTCCTTAGAGTCCTTTTGAGCTCGAATCGTAATAAAATCAAATCTCGTATCCCCATCTGCATCTAGATCCCCAATGAAATAAAATCGCCATAGCGGCTGGGTATTTAGATGCACATCTACCCGTTTCCAGCCAAAAACATTATCGGGCGTAGGCTCGGTGCCGTGCATTTGATAGATATGGTCCAAAGGAGTTTTAAAAGCCCAGTTGTAGGCACTAAGAGGCGAAGAGGGGGGATGAAAAGGGTAAGGATAGAAATCTCCGGCTAACTTGAAACTCTTGTCTTGTAAAAGTGCGGGAGAGAAGCCAGCAAAAGCAAAAAGTGCTCCCCAAAATAGTGATAAACAAAATCGCAACATAAAAAATCCTTTAGAGGGTACTTTTTTAGTATAGTAGAAAGTACGTAAGTTAAATGTTACCCAAAACTCCTTTGATCTCTTTCCAAGCCAGCAGCGCTACGACCCCTTCACAAACGATAGTAGCTACGATCGCCCCTTTGGCACCCAAAAAGGGTATAAAAGCAAAATTGAGCCCCACGTTGAGCGAAGCGGAAAAGAGCGTGATCCAAAACCAGGCTTTGGGTTTATCTAAAAGAGGCAAAGGAGAGCTCAAAGCAAAACTCAAAGCCAATACTACGCCGCTAAGAGCAAAATAGGCCATTAGCTCCTTGGTAGGAGAAAAATGGTCGGAGTAGAGCAAAGGAATAAACCAATCTCTAAAAAGATAAAAAACCGCTCCTCCCGCTATCCCCAACAAAAGAATAGTCCAAAAATAGGGACGAAACACACTTTTTTCTCTAGCCACTTTTGGAGCGTACACCGTCCAAACTAGCCCAAAAATCACGGCTAAAAGAGCGTAGAGCTTGTATCCGGCCTCGTAGTAGCCGGTATATTCGATCCCAAGGAGCTTTGTGATCATGATCTTGTCGGTGTTGGTGTAGATCTGATTGAGAAAAAGGGCTCCTCCTAGATAAAAGGCCACCCTTAGCACCCTACCCCACTGCTTGGGATGGACTAGCGAGGGATCGAACTCCTTAAAAATTTTGGGAAAATAGAACAAGAGGGCTATCAAAAAACTGCCAAGATAGGCCAGCGCCAAAAAGTAGATCGTAGTTTTGAAAAAAAATAAAATCCCGATCAGCACCCCATAGCTTATAGCTTGGATCAGCTTCACTTTAGCGATGGCTTCAAAATCCTCCTCTACCTGGAAAAACCAGCGTGGCGTCAATGAAGCCACATAGTCCCCCATCAAAAGAAGCAAAAGCAGTGTAAAGGCTTTAGGATCAAAAAGAGAGTGAAAAAAGATCAGTAGTAGCAGTACAAAGCTAAAGAGTAGCAGACGAAGGGCAAAGACCTGGCTTAGCACCTGTGGGCGTTTGGAGAGATCCTTGGCGCACTCCACCATTGCATAGGTTTCCAATCCCAAACTACTGGCGATAATCAAAAAGGCGTTGATCGCCAAAGCGTAGGACCAGTAGCCAAGCTCCTGAGGACCCAAGACCTTTGCCACATAGACGATTACCACAAAGCTTAAGACCCTGCCTACTATCTCGGCCAAAAAAAGCGTGGAGAGGGCTTTGCGTATCATAGAAGAGTGTGGATCAACTCATCGAATTTGGCTACAGCCTTGCTCCAGCTAAAGTTTTGGCTCCGAGCCAACCCCTTTTTGGCCAAAATCAGACGCAGCGCCTCATCTTCATCCAGTCTGGTAAGAGCTCTTGTTATCTCGTCGCTATCCAAAGGATCGACCAGCATCCCGGCATCCCCCACTACTTCTGGAATCGAGGAGGCGTTGGAGGCAAGCACCGGCGTCCCACAGGCCATCGCCTCCAGCGGCGGCAACCCAAACCCCTCGTAGATCGATGGAAATACAAAAGCTTTGGCCCCTCCGTACAAGGCTATCAACTCCTCTTCGCTTACATAGCCCAAACGCCGCACATAGCCCGTATCTAGAGCTTTTTGTAATATTTTGTCAAAATGTTCACTCCGCCACCCTACTCCGCCTGCTAGTAGCAAGGGGGTAGGATGGGAAGTTTTGGCCAAATAGCCTAGATATGCCTCCAGTAAAGTCTTGAGATTTTTCCTTGGCTCCAGTGTCCCTACGAATAAAAAATAGCCTCGATACTTTACGCCATACTTCTTGGCCGTGGCGGCAAACTCCTCTTTAGAGACAGGATGAAATTTTTCCTCCACGCCGTTATAGATCACTTCGATCTTTTGAGGCTCGCATAGACCCAGATCCACCAGCTCCTTTTTTGTAAACTCCGATATCGTGACGATCTTGGCACTCTTTTGTATACTTCGTGGCAAAAATCTCTCGAAATACTCCACCCGCTCTTTAGGATGGTACTCCTTGAAGCGAATGTGCGAGAGATCGTGAACGAAAGTGATAGTAGGGATATCAAAAGGGGTGGGAAAGGAGATGTAGTTTGGCTGGATGAAGATATCTGGTCGCTCTTTGGCCAAAGTGTAGTTAAAGATGGCAGTTTTTAACGAATGGGTCACAAGATAGGGTCTTGGAAGATACTTTTTGGCCAAATTGACAGCTTTTTCATACTCTCCAAGAGGTCTTTGGCGAAGTGTAGAGCCATAAAACCAAGCATAGTAAAAGAGTATGTTTTGATGGAGTTTTTGCAGTCCTTTGGCATATTGATAGGTAACGTATCCTACTCCACTGAGGTCTTTGAGCAAAGGAGTGGTATCTATCAAGATTTTTGGCATGAAGTATCCATCGTTGTGGTGATTGTTTGATTGTATTGTAACATATTGGAAGATTTTTGATGGAGGTGTGGAAATTTGCGCACCACATCTTTGGGATCGATATTTTGCCCCAAATCTACCGCGTAAAAAAGCCCCCACATCCCATAGATGATCGAAAGAATCACGGCAAGCAGCTCAATAGCCGTACCTGTGATACCATTCAAGGCCCCCAGAGCGATCTCGATCAAAAAGATTGCTACGCCGATGGCTTCGAGTATGGACAAAATCATCACAATGGCGATAGAGACCACCGGCTTACCAAAAGTGGAGTTGGGCAAAAGCCCAATCACTCTACCAGTGCACTTCGGTAGTGAGAAGATAATCGATTTTATCGTTGTTTTTGTTGGGGATGTCGTCGCTGTATTTGTCTATATTGGCGATGAATTTGACATTTTTATTGTATGTATAGGCGACCCCTGCGATGAGGTTTTTCTTGGTATAGTCACTAGCCGCCGCTGGGGTAACTTTCCAATGATCATATCTAGCAAGGAGGCTCCATTGGGGTATCGGACGAACTTCGCCATTGAGGCTCCATCCATGCCCGTCGTGCGGACCCCCGTTGTTGTCGTCTCTCATCCAGTGGCCTGCTATGAGAAAAAGAGGCTGATTGTATACCGCATGCAAGCCGGTCATCGTATCTTTGTTGGTGCCATTGTCGGTACCGGTAAGGAGTCTGCCGTAAAAGGAGAGGTTGAGCCACTCATCACTCGTAGCGTGGAGATGTTTGTTGCCGTTGCCTAGTGCGTGATAGGTCAAACGCCACTCGAAGCTCTGCCCAGACCCGCTCTTTTTGCTATGATAGCCGCCATTGTTGAAGAGCCCCATCTCACTGCTAAAGTATGGCCTTTTGGTTTTGAAATTGACTCCAGGAGCCGCTGAATTGATCACATGAGCCGCATTATGGGTCTCTACAAAAGTTTCGGAGATACTGCGATAAAGCCATCCATGGTGCTCGGCATAATCGATCCAAGGTCTATGCACTTGGCCAAACTCCACTCCCGTATAGGGCAAAACATTGCTTAAATACAAATAGGCGTATTTGAGGCGATAGACCCAGTCCCCAGAAGCGTTTTGATGCGTATCCATCGTTACTCTAGCATAATCTTTATCGTTCCAGTAAGCTTTGACCTGAAAATAGTTTCTTCGTGTCTCAAATCGGCTCACATCCGATTTGGCTTGATCATCGTAGTGTGTATAGCGATAGCCTAGATAGTGGGTGCCGTTGATTTTGAGCTTTGGCACTTTTGAAAAAATTCTCGTACTACCCAGCTCTTTGCTCATCTTTTTTTGGATATCTTTTGTGGTAGTCACTACCTCATCTTTACTGATAAACTCTCCTAGCTTTACCCGATTGGGTCCGGGTTTGGTGTACAAAGCTCCTGTATTGGTATCTTGATAAAGTACCACCGTTGTAGCAAACATGTTGGTAGCTAGTAGTGCCGCAAGAGAGAGTGCGATTTTTTTCATAACCTTTCCTTTAAATTTTTTCTAAAGTCAGGAATATCAGGGCATCGACTCTTGGCATAGGGGAAGTAAGACCCGACCATTGTTTGTTTAGAGCAATGGTCGGGCATCCCTGCTTAAAGCCAAAATCCCCCATATTTATGCGTGGGGAGTATGTGAGGCCCTCAACCCAAAAGCTCTTGTGCTTTTTGGACTACATTTTGGACGCTAAATCCATACTCTTTAAAAAGTACGTCCGCAGGGCCGCTGGCACCAAAGCGATTTTCCATGCTGATCGTCGCGTCGGCAAAACGATAGAGCTCCAATCCTGCAGCCGCTTCTATGGCAAGAACTTTAGTTGCAGGATCGATAACCTCTTGGATGTACTCTAGATCTTGCTCCAAAAAAAGCTCCATACACGGCATACTTACCACATTGGCGTTGATCCCTTTTTCTTCCAAGTGACATCCCGCTTGAAGCGCCAACATCACCTCGCTTCCACTTGCTAAGAGCGTAAGTACCGCGTTCTCCCTTTTTTTGATGATATAAGCTCCTCTGCTAGGCTCTCCAAAATCTCGCTTGGGCTTGAGGGTTTTGAGCTTTTGGCGTGAGAGTACAAAACCGCTTGGGCGATCGAGCCTAATCGCTATTTTCCAGCACTCCACGTTCTCCGTCGCATCGGCCGGTCGAAATGTATAAAAATTTGGAAGTGCCCTAAAGGTCGTGAGCTGCTCTACTGGTTGATGAGTAGGACCATCTTCACCGACTCCTATGCTGTCATGGGTCCATATGAAGTAGTTTTTGAGGCTTGAAAGAGCCGCTATTCGCACAGCCGCTTTTTGATAGTCGCTAAAGACAAAAAATGTAGCGTTGAATGGAATGAGCAGTCCATAGGCCGCCATCCCATTAGCGATCGCTCCCATAGCGTGCTCTCGTACGCCAAAATGGATATTTTTTCCTTGAGGGAACTCTCCCATTCCTTGTAGATAGGTCTTGTTGGATGGAGCCAAATCGGCGCTTCCGCCCAAAAATCCCGGCAAGGCTTTGGCGATAGCATTGAGGATTTTGCCGTTGCTCTCTCTCGTAGCGATCATACTGCCGGGCTCAAACTGGGGCCACTCGATCGCATCATAATCTGGATGCTGCAGTTTTTCTAGCAGTTCCGTCTGCTCTTTGTATGGAGATTCGATGATAAGCTTTTTCCATTCTCTTTCTGCCAACTCTCCTTTTTCGACGGCACACCGAAAGCGTACCAATACATCTTCTGGTACATAAAAGTGTTTATCCGGCGGGAAGCCCGCTTTTTCTTTGGCGCATCTAATATCATCCTCTCCTAGTGGTGCCCCGTGGGCGTGTGGATCTCCTTCATACTTGCAACTTCCTTTGGCTATAACGGTATTGGCTTTGATGAGTACCGGTTTGCTCCGCTTTTTGGCCCATGTCAAAGCTGCATCTATCTGATCGTAATCATGCCCGTCAATCTCGATCACATCCCAGTTTTGTGCCCGAAAACGCTCCATCACATCTTCGTTCCATGCTAAAGAGGTATCCCCCTCGATAGTAATGTGATTGCTATCGTAAATAAGGATAAGATTATCAAGCTCATACCGGCCCGCCAGTGCTCCAGCTTCGTAACTGATCCCCTCTTCCAAATCCCCATCGCCACAGAGACAATAAACCTTGTGGTCGATGATTTTGGTTGTTTCTGTGTTGAGTAAATGGCCAAGATATTTACTTGCCATCGCCATACCCACAGCATTGGCTATCCCTTGTCCTAAAGGTCCAGTAGTGATCTCCACTCCCGGAGTGTGTCCATACTCTGGATGGCCAGGCGTTTTGGAGCCATACTGACGGAACTCTTTGAGATCCTCCAGAGTCAAGTCATATCCCCATAAATACAAAAGCGAATAGATCAATCCCGTAGCATGCCCACCACTAAAGACCAAGCGATCTCGATTGAGCCATTTGGGATTTTTGGGATTGTGCCTAAGATGTTTGGAGAGCACCACCGCCACATCAGCCAATCCCAAAACCACACCCGGATGGCCGCTATTGGCTTTTTGGATCATATCTAGACCCAAAAATCGGATGGTATCAGCCATCTTTTTGAGCATCTTCTTCTCTTGCATTACTCTCCTTTGTGAAATGTTGATGTCGATAAAGGTAATTTTGTAGCGCCTCTTGCAAACTTTTTTGTATCCTCGGTTCAAAAAATGCAAGCTCTTCTTCTAAATTTTTGGCTAATTCTTGCGCTTTTGCATAAGCTCCATCCAAACCCAAAAGATTGACAAAAGAGTTTTTATACTCATCTTTTTGCGTACTTTTGCCCGCCTCTTCTTGCGTGCATACCGCATCGATGATGTCATCTTGAATCTGAAAAAGCAGGCCAAGGCCCAAACCAAAATCATAAAGTCTTTGGAGTATCATCTCCTCCAACCCTACAATCACTCCGCCCATCTGCAAAGAAGCAGCAATGAGCTTTGCTGTCTTGTTGCGATGCAAAATAGTAAGCTGTTTGAGCGTAAGAGGATGGTTCTCAAAATGACAATCAAGGATCTGGCCATGCACCATTCCCTCTACTCCACCATTTTTGGCCAAAATAGTTGTAAGTCCATTTTTTATATCAGAGCTCAAAGGAGCACTACCAATAAGATAAAAAGCATGCGTATTAAGAGCATCGCCCACCAAGACGGCGGTTACTTCATCATAACGGGTATGAAGTGTAGGCTTGCCCCTGCGAAGAGCTGCATCATCCATTACTGGAAGATCGTCGTGAATGAGGGAGTAAGTGTGAAATATCTCCACTGCCAAAGCTATGGGCATAGAAGAGGGGAGAAGCAACGGATCGACAGCGTGGACTATGCTCAGCAGCAAAAGGGGACGAAAACGTTTTCCACCTGCTTGCAGCATTGCGTTTAAAGCTTCTTGATAGTGAGGATGAAAGCTATCGATTTGGATAGGGTGGGTGCGTAAATACTCCTCAAAGTGTTCGAGCAGATCCATCACTCTTTTCCAAACATAGACGGATCAAAAAGATTCATCGCATTTTTTTGTCGATTTTCCTCCACCATTTTTAGTACGTCGTTGAGTGCACTCATAAGTAAAATCTGCAAGGATTCCTTATCCTCTAGCAAGGAATCGTCTATTTTGATATCGATAATCTCCCCCTTGCCGTTAGCGCTTACTTGCACCATACCTCCACCACTTTTGGCGGTTAAAATTTGTCGCTCCTGCTCCTCTTGGAGTTTTTTTGCCTTTTCTTGCATTTGCTCAAAAAGCTTACCAATATCGCCCAACTTATCAAACATTTCCATCCTCAATTTACAAAATATCGCCGTAAAACCCCTTGATGTATCAATGGGGATATAAGGCGACAAAAGAGTTGAGAGGGGATTTGTCCCCTCTCAACTCTTTTGCTATAAAAATAGAGAGCCGGGGCATCGACTCTTGGCATAGGGGAAGAGACCCGCAATTGCAAGCATCCCCACTTAAAGCCGCAATCCCCCGCATTTATGCGTGGGAAGTATGTCAAAATATAGTACACTCATACCCTACGAAATAGCTCCCAAGAGCTACATCGAGTGAAGAATCTCTTGGATATCGTTTTTTTCATCTACCAAAACGATAGTGGGCTCATACGATTGAAGCTCTAAAGGATCGTATTGGGCGTAAGCTACGATAATGATCTTGTCTCCAGGATGGACTTTTCTCGCTGCCGCCCCGTTAAGGCAGATTTCTCGTTTGCCTTTCTCGCCTTTAATCACATAGGTTTGAAAACGCTCGCCGTTATTGATATTAAGAATATCGACTTTTTGACCAACAACAAGTTTTGCTGCTTCCATAAGCTCTTCATCGATGGTAATGGAACCAACATAATTAAGATTGGCATCCGTTACCGTAGCTCGATGAATTTTGCTATAGAGCATTTCGATTTGCATTTACGCTCCACCTGCCATTTTGATTACATCTGCAATGCTAAGAGGCTCATCCCAATACTCTTTTGGTATCAGATACTCCTCCACCACTTTGCCGCCGATTATGTGCTCTTGTATAATTCTATCAATTTTTTCCTTGTTTAGTCCAACATACATATGATGACCCGGCTCCACAAGCATAACGGGGCCTAATTGACAGCGGTTAAGGCATCCAGTGCGCACCGGCTGAACTGCTGCGATAATCCCTTTTTCCATAAGTTTTTGTGCCATATATTGAAAAAGCTGCTGGGTTTCGGGGTCATTGGCATTGACACAGCTTGGTTTTGGAAAGCCCGGAGGTGCGGACTGCTCACACTTAAAAAGATAAAATGTAGGTTGTGGAATGCCCATAATCGCTCCTTAAATCATACAAATTTTGTCTTAATTTTATCGATTATTTTTTAATTTTAGATCAAAAAATTACGATTTTTTATTTTTTAAGATTTTATCAATCTCTGCTACGTCGGAAAAGGGAATTTTTTGACCATTTTGCTCCATATACTCCTCATCCCCTTTACCAAGTACTAAAAGTATCTCATCCTTTTTGAGCTCCTCTAGAGCCTGCCGCAAAGCCTTTTGGCGGTCTGGCTCCACCACAACCGGTATATCCGTTTTGATACCCGATTGGATCTGATCTATTATGGCATTTGGCTCTTCGCTGCGAGGATTGTCGCTTGTTAAATAGACTCTTGTACAAAACCTGCTAGCTACATTGCCCATTAATGGACGTTTCTTGTTATCCCTATCTCCGCCAGCTCCAAAAAGAGCTACGATCTTTTTGCCGGGAAAACTCTCAAAAACTTTTTGCATCCCATCGGGCGTATGGGCAAAATCGACAATAATAAGAGGATTGTAAGAGACAATTTGCATCCGTCCCCGTACTCCACCAAAATTTTCGCAAGCTTTACATATTTTGGCCAAATCCTCATTGGTGAGCATATGCACCGCTCCAATGGCAGCTGTGAGGTTATAAAGATTAAAAAGCCCCATCAAAGGTGAATGAAAGTCAACCATTTCGCTGCCAAATCGCAGTACTGCGCTGATCCCCTCTTCTAAAGAGTATGCAAGTATTTGATAGGTTGCAAGCTCCTCTAGAGCATAGGTCCTGGCCCCCTTTGGATTAAATTGGATACGTGGCTCTTCCTTATTGATGAGTTTAGGAGTTTCATCTTGAAAAAAGGAGCTTTTCGTAGCGGCGTAATTTTGCATCGTTTTGTGATAATCAAGATGATCTTGAGAGATATTGGTAAGAACTTTGAGGGCAAAAGGCAGATCCTCAATACGATTTTGAGCGATTGCGTGGGAGCTCACCTCCATCACAAAATGAGAAGCTCCTCGCTGTTTAGCCAAATGAAGATGGTAAAGAGTAGTGAGGATAGAAGGTGTCGTCAAACTTTTTGGCTCGATCGTTTCATCGGCTATGAAAAATCCTCTGGTACCTTGCAAAGCCGTTTTATGGCCTAAATCGTTAAGCATCGAATAAATAGCCGCCGCTGTGGTAGTCTTGCCATTGGTACCAGTAATTCCTACGATCTGTATATCATCCAAAGCAAAACGCTCTATAAGCTCTTTGGGTGTGACCAAAGAGATATCTTGCATGTTTTTACAATATTTTTTATTTTGATCAGTTAGTAAAAAAAGATCGGCTTCTTCTTTCAAACGGGTATCATCTGTAATACGTAAAGAGTCAAAAGAGTAGATCATGCTTTCCCACTATGTAATCGCTCAACAAACTCTTGGAGTCTCTTATCAGCGGGGTAGAGTTTAGAAGCATCCTCTAAATAGCTATAAACCATATCGATAAAACCACTTTTAATTAAGTTGTCGATAAAATCAAAAAAATCATTTTTTTGCGTAATCACCACTTTGGTACTAAACATCACATCCTCAAAGGCCTGCTTAAAGCCACCGCGCTCTTCAATAACTTTTTTGAAATCCTCATAACTGATACCCTCTTGGAGTATAGGCATTTCTTGCTGGACGACTCGCTCAAACTCCTCTTGTTCTTCATCCAGCGATCGGATAATTTGCATAATCTCCTCTTCGGGCTCTTTAACCCCTTCTTCTTTGAGCACGATATAGTAATCGTACAGCGCTATGGCCTCTTCTTCATCCTCACTCAAAAGATCACACAAAATCGCTCCAAGTTTTGCCTCTTTGTTTTGGGGATCTTCACGCAAAACGGCTAAAAACCCATCCAAGGACTTTTGATAGCGTTTTTTCATAAAGTCTTCACCCGCTTTTTTAAGTACTCTTTTTTTACGCATCGCTCTCCTTATTGGTATCGTACTGCATTGCGATATCCTCCCACTGATCTTCATAACCCGGAGGGATGTTGACTACCTCGATATCTGGATGGATATCGATTTTAAGCTGGCGCTCCACACCATATTTAAGAGTGTTGCCACTAGCGCTACATCCTACGCACGCACCCCCTAACTGTACAAATACTTTGCCGTTTTTTACGCCTAAAAGTTTAATATCTCCGCCATCCAAAGCTAACATTGGCTTGAGCTTTTCTATTGTTTTGGAGACGGCTGGATAGAGATCCTCATCAGAAAATGGAAATGTCATCAATACCCTTTGCTTAATTTTCTATAAGGAATATAGTCGAAATTATATTAAAAAAAGATTAAAAATAAAAAGTATTTAAAGAGGAAATAAGGAAGAAGAGGCAAAAAGCCTCTAAAAAGATTAAACGAATTCGATAAATGCCATGGGAGCGGCATCCCCTCGTCGCACTCTTGTCTTTATTACTCTTGTATAACCGCCCTTTCTCTCTTTATACCGTGGAGCGATCTCATTTACCAGTTTTTTGGTAGCCTCTTTATCTTGAAGATAAGCAAAAACCTCTCTGTGGGCATTGTAATCGCCCCGTCTTGCTTTAGTGACCAATTTTTCTATATAGCTTCTTAGGGTCTTGGCTTTGGCTTCTGTGGTCTCGATTTTCTCGCTTACAATAAGCGCAATAGCCAAGTTTTTCAAAAGCGCTTTTCTATGAGAGCTCGTTCTATTGAGCTTTCTATATCCGTGCTTATGTCTCATTCTCTATCCTTTTAGAGTTTCTAATTTTTCTTTGATGGCCTGCTTTTGCTCTTCGGAGAGCTTTTCTACCGCAGGACGCAACTCCGCCAACCTCTCGTTGATCTCGTCTACAGATTTTTTACCAAGATTTTTGATCTCTTTGAGCTCGTTCTCTCCCATAAGCAAGAGCTCGCCCACATATTCAATACCAGCTTTGTTCAAGCAGTTGTAACTTCTTGCACTCAGTCCTAAACTATCGATAGGCTGGATAAAAAGATCCTCCCCATGAGCATCACTGCTTTTTGGACTCTCTGGAATCAAAAGCTCTTTATCAAAAATTTCCATTTGGGATTTAAATACATCCAAAGCCATTCGCAGCGCTTCAGAGGGTGAAATTTGACCGTCGGTCTCGATATCAAATACAATTTTTTCGTAGTTAGGATTATCCTCGACCAATACTCTTTCTATTTCATAGACCGCCTTTTTCACAGGCGTAAAAAAAGCATCTAAAGGGATATAGCCCTCCGGGATTTCTGGTCGCAGCTCTTCACTCGGAACATATCCGATACCTTTTTTGATAATGAGCGAGAGTTTAAGTTCCGCATCCTCGTTGAGCGTGGCCAAAAAATTATCAGGAGTTACTACGTCCACTTCATCCGTAACAAAATCTTTGCCATATATCTCTTTTGGACCTTTAAATTCATAAGAGAGCTCGATACTATCCACTTCTGGATCTTTGATCTTAAAACGAACATTTTTAAGATTGATGATAAATTCAGCCACATCTTCAAGCATCCCCCGCACGCTGTCAAACTCATGCTGAACGCCCTCAATCTTTAGAGCTACGGGTGCATATCCGGCAGTACTACTCAATAACAGCCGTCGTAGAGGATGGGCAACAGAGATGGCATATCCACTCTCGTATGGATAGACGTTCAGTCGGATATGATTGTCTTTTATCTTCTCAACTTCCATTTTCGTTGGAACGGATGGAGTCACTTTAATTTTATTCATTGCCAACTCTTTTACTAGATTTTTATTCCGGGAAGATCCCGGATGAATGGATTATTTGGAGTAGAGCTCGACGATCAATCGCTCTTCTACAGGAATTTCTACCTCTTCTCGCTCGGGTATACGGGTAAAGATACCAAAAAGCTTCTCCTTATCCACATCGACCCAAGGTACGATTCCAGTTTGATTAGTCAATTCGATTGATCGTTGGATTTGGGGATTATTTTTACTTTTTTCCTTGATTTCAATCTTTTGACCGGGTTTAACTCGGTATGAGGGAATATTGACCCGTTTGCCATCTACAAGTACATGTCCATGATTGACAAGCTGTCTAGCAAAACGTCTTGTAGTGGCAAATCCCATTCTATATACCACGTTGTCAAGCCGCTGCTCCAAAAGCTTCACCAAGTTCTCCCCTGTGTTTCCTTCCATTCTGTTGGCCTCTTTGAAAAGGTTTCTAAACTGCTTTTCAAGAATACCATACATATATTTGGCTTTTTGTTTCTCACGAAGTTGAAGACCATATTCACTGATTTTTGTTCTTCTTTGACCATGCTGTCCGGGAGGATATGGTCTTCTTTCAAGGGCGCTCTTGCCCGCCAGTCTTCTCTCGCCTTTTAGGGCAAGGCTTACGCCAAGTCGCCTTTCAATTCTTTCTACTGGACCTCTATATCTTGCCATCTGTCTCTCCTACTCTCCAAATATTTCGCTCGTTTTAGGTGTACCGTCGTAAAAAATTATACTCGTCGTCGTTTTGGAGGTCTACATCCATTGTGTGGTAAAGGTGTAATATCTTTAAAAAAGATTACGCGAATTCCCTCGATCGCACCAACACTTTTTACAGCCGTATCTCGACCACTTCCAGGACCTTGGACTTTGATACCTACTTCTTTGATGCCGTGCTCTTTGGCTTTGGTCATGGCATCCTCTACGGCTTGCTGGGCAGCAAAAGGAGTAGATTTTTTACTTCCTTTAAATCCTAAACTTCCCGCACTGCTCCAAGCAATTACATTACCCATTTCATCTGTTACCGTTACCACAGTATTGTTAAAAGTCGCATTGATATAAACTATACCTTTTGCGATATTCTTTTTTACAACCTTTTTTCTAGAACCTTTTCTTTTTGCCATCTATCGATCCTTTACTTCGCCGCACCTACGGTTTTTTTCTTGCCTTTTCTTGTTCTAGCGTTCGTTTTGGTCTTTTGTCCACGTACAGGCAAACCACGTCTGTGTCTCAGCCCTCGATAGCAGCCAATATCCATCAACGCTTTAATATCCATAGCCACTTTTCGTCTCAAATCCCCCTCGACCATATAGTTGTCCCGGATATGGCGGTTGATGAGGGCCACTTCTTCTTCACTCAATTCATAAACCCGTTTATCGTAGCTAATACCTACTGCATCAAGAATCTTTCGAGAAGTAGTCAACCCTATACCATAGACGTAAGGGAGTGCATACTCAATTCTTTTATTTTTTGGCAAATCTACCCCTGCGATCCTAGCCATCTGCTATCCTTGTCTTTGTTTATGTTTTGGATTTACACAAATTACTCTAATAACGCCTTTGCGTTTAATGATTTTACATTTGTCGCACATCTTTTTGACTGATGCTCGTACTTTCATTCTCTCTCCTTAGAAATTTTGGCACTTTCGACGGTACACACAGGCTAAGTGAGCCGGCTTAGCCAATCCTTGTAAGAATAGTGCCCTTTCTTACAAAGATTCTTCCCATAGTTCACAAAAAGGGACAAAATTATACTTGATATCCACTTAATTTAACCTTATTTATATCGGAAAGTGATGCGTCCTTTGTCTAAGCTGTAGGGGGTCAACTCAACTTTTACCTTATCTCCGGGTAAAATTTTGATATAGTGCATCCGCATCTTTCCAGCAATATGACACAAAACTACATGGCCATTTTCCAATTCCACTCTAAAAGTGGCATTTGGCAACGCCTCCTTAACAATACCGTCTACTTCTATAACATCATCTTTTGCCATTTTTACTCCTTGCTTAAAATTTGCGCCGTACCATCTATGATGGCTACCGTATGTTCATAGTGAGAACCTCGTAAGCCATCCTCGCTTACTACCGACCACTTATCTTCCAAAATTTTTGGAGTCCCCAGTTTTTGACAAATCATAGGCTCAAGACAAAAAACCATCCCGTTTTTGATTTTAGGACCGCTTTTGGGTGAACCATGCTCAAGATAGTTTGGAATTTCGGGCTCTTCATGAGGCTTTTTGCCAATACCATGCCCGCAAAATCCATGAAGCGGTACATAGCCACGAGCCCTGATATACTTTTCTATCTCATAGCTGAGCTCTTTAAAACGCATACCCACACGGATTATTCCTATGGCATAGTCCAAAGTATCTTTGGCTACTGCGATAAGCTCCTTATCCTTTGCAGAGATTTGGCCAACGCCTACGGTGATTGCTCCATCACCATACCACCCATTAAGCTCCGTCCCAATATCAAGGCCTACAATATCTCCTTCTCGGAGTCTGTACTCAGTAGGAATACCATGGATAATCACCTCATTAACTGAAGTACATACTGAAGCTGGAAAGCCGTATAATCCTTTAAAAGATGGTCGAGCGCCAAGGCTTTGGATATACTCCTCGCCTAATTGGTCAAGTTCTTTGAGCGAAGTGCCGGGTTGACACTTCGTTTTGAGGAAGTTAAGGGTTTTTGCAACGATTTGGTTGGCCTGGCGAAGCTTTTCTATCTCGGCCGGTTTGCGAATAGCAATCGCCATTAAAGACCTACCGCACTAAGGGTCTGATACTTGCTCATATAGATTTGGGCCTCAATCTTTCGCATCGTATCAAGGGCTACTTGCACTACAATCAAAACCGCCGTTCCACCAAAATAAAAAGGCACGCCCATCGCTTTGACAAGTATCCAAGGTAAAGTGGCAATAATACCAAGATAAAGGGCTCCCCACAGGGTCAGTCTGCTAGCTACTTGGTTCAAGTACTCGGCAGTAGGCTCACCTGGACGAACACCGGGGATAAATCCGCCTTGACGTTTGAGATTTTCGGCGATCTCCTTGGCGTTAAAGACAATGGAAGCGTAAAAATAGGCAAAAAATATTACGAGAAAAAACATTAAGACATTAAATATAAAACCATTGGGATTAAGGATATCGGCAATCTTTTGGACAATTGGATTGGTACTTGATTGTAAAATGGTAGAGGGAAACATCAGTATAGCTGAAGCGAAAATTGGTGGAATTACCCCACTTAAATTAAGCTTGATAGGAATATAGTTCATAATTCGTTTTTTTTGATTTTGCATCAAGACTTTTCTAGAATATGAGACCGGAATACGCCGCTCCGCTAGTTCTACATAGATGATAAATCCCACCGTTACCAAAATAATGGCCACAATTGCGATTAAAACCAAGAAATTGAGCTCACCAGTATTGACTAAATTGATAGTCCCCGCAATGGCTGTTGGAATACCCGAAACGATACCGGCAAAAATGATCAAAGATATCCCGTTACCAATACCTCGCTGAGTAATTTGCTCACCAATCCATACCAATATCATAGTACCCGCAAGCATCGAGATAGCCGCTATGACTACAAAAGTTTGCATATCAATCATAATGGCACTCTCACCGCCTTTACCCGTAAGCGAATGCAAACCTATGGAGACCCCAATCGCTTGAATAAGCGTAATAGCTACGGTAGCGTACCGGATAATTTGCATATATTTGACCATTCCATCACGCTCTTTTTTGAGCTGTCCTAATGATGGAAAAGTAGCCGCAAGAAGTTCCATAATAATCGAAGCGGTGATGTAGGGCATAATACCTAAGGAGATGATGCTCAGTCGTCGTACGGCGTTGCCGCTAAACATATTGAGCATTCCCAAAGCATTGCCGCTTTGGGAGTCGAAAAACTCTTTTACCACATCGATATTAACGCCAGGGACAGGCACATAGGCCAAAACTCTATACAAGAATAGAAATCCCAGTGTAATAAGGATTTTGTTTACAAGTGCTTTGCTCATTACTTTTGTCCGCTGTAAGAGATATTTTCATCTTTTATCTTTGCGATGATCTCTTTGACACTACTCCCGATAAGTTTAATTTTTGTGACATATTTTGGAAGTTTATAAACACTTTTGATACTTTCGATAGTAATCTCTTCTAGTGCCGCTACAGATTTTACCTTATCTACATTAATAGCGTGCGGCTTTTGGACGCGTGAGCGAAATCCAACTTTTGGCAATCGTCTTTGCAGTGGCTGTTGACCACCCTCAAAGCCTCTTTTTTGAGAATATCCCGTTCTACTTTTTTGACCTTTTTGTCCTCTTGTGGCAGTCTTTCCCTTACCGCTTCCTTGTCCTCGTCCGACCCGTTTGGTTTTATGGGTACTTCCGGGAGCTGGTTGAAGATTATGCAATGCCATACTTTATCCTTTTATTCTCTCTAGTGCTTCGATAGTCGCTCTAACCAAAGTAGCTGGGTTGTTTGAACCCAAAGATTTGGTCAAGATATCTTTAATACCCGCAAGCTCCAATACCGGTCGGGCAGCACCACCGGCGATAACCCCCGTACCTTGACTAGCGGGTTTGAGTAAAATTTTACTCGCATTATATTTATGCTCAATATCGTGGGCAATCGTAGTCCCTTTGATATTAACAGTGGTAATATTTTTAAAAGCGTTGTCAATCGCTTTTTTAATAGCGTCAGGTACCTCTTTGGCTTTACCGATGCCGTATCCCACATGGCCCTTTTTATCGCCTACCACTACAAGAGCGCTAAAACGAAATCTTCGTCCACCTTTGACCACTTTCGTCACACGGCTGATATTGACAACAACCTCTTCGAACTCTTCTCTGTTCCAATTTTCCATCGACTACCCCTAAAACTTGATTCCGTTTTCTCTAAGCGCATCCGCAAAAGATGCAACAACGCCATGATAGAGATAACCGTTTCTATCAAAAACGATTGTCTCAATATTGATACTTTTAAGCTTTTGAGCCATATCCTCGGCTATTTTTTTCACATCCTCTTGATTTACTTTTAAGCCAAGCTTTGCACCATCGCTATACGCGAGGGTATGACCTTGTGTATCGTCAATCGCTTGAGCGTAAAAATGGCGATTGGATTTAAAGACCGATACTCGAGGACGATCGGCTGTACCTCGTACTTTTCCTCGAACTCTTCTTTTTCTTTTTATTCGAAGTCTATTTTTTTTTCTTTGAATACTCTGTCTCATTCCCTACCCCTTACTTCTTAGCTGTCTTACCAGCTTTTCTAATAATCACTTCATCAACATATTTGACACCTTTGCCTTTATAGGGCTCAGGTGGTCTAAAGCTTCTAATCTCTGCAGCTACTTGGCCTACTTTTTGTTTGTCATGTCCCTTGATAGTGATAATATTTTTATCCACGCTTATCTCAATCCCCTCAGGAATTTGATAAATAACCGGATGGGAAAAGCCTAGTTGAAGTTCGAGTGTTTTACCCTTAATAGCCGCTCTGTATCCAACCCCATTGATCTCGAGTTTCTTTTCGAAACCCTTGACCAACCCTTCGATAGCGTTGGCTGTCAAAGAGCGATAGGTCCCCCAAAAAGCTTTGCTCTGCTTATCTTCGCCTACGGGGGAAAAAACGATCTTATTATCTTCAATTTTTACATTGACGCGATTGCCAAAATCTACCTCTTGGACAAGATTACCCTTTTTAGCAATGAGTTTTCCTTCTTCAAGCTTTACCTCTACACCACTAGGTATCGCAACTGGTTGTTTACCTATTCTACTCATACTTTTCCTTTATACGATATTTCTACGATTGACTCGAATGGATATCGTCTTACCAAACACTACACAAAACTTCGCCGCCAACACCGAGGCGGTAGGCTTCATCGTTGGGTAACACACCTTTACTTGTACTAACGATTATAGTCCCATATCCGTTTTTAAATCGTTTAATCTCATCTTTGCCTTTATAGACTCTTCGTCCGGGCTTAGAAATTCTCTTGATCTCATTGATAACAGGCTTTTTCTTTTTGCCCTGTTCTTCATATTTTAAAACTACATTGATATATTTTTTATTACCATCTTCTACAACTTTATAGCTTTCGATGTAGCCTTTATCCTGCAAAATTTTAACGATAGCTTCTACAATTTTTGAATAGAGTAGTTGGGTGACTTCTTGGCCTCTCATCTGAGCGTTTCTGATTCTTGTAATTGAATCTGCGATCATATCATTAATCATCATTTCTCCTTCATGAATATCTAATAGGGTTCGTGCTTGGCACGCTACCTATTAGTGAATTACCAGCTTGACTTTTTCACACCGGGTAAAAGTCCCTCGCTCGCCATTTTTCTTAGACAAATTCTACAAATCCCAAAATCTCTATATACAGAGCGGGGTCTTCCACAAATTCGACATCTAGTATAGGCGCGTACCTTAAATTTTGGCTTTCTTTGCGCCTTTGCGATCATACTTTTTTTAGCCATTATTTACCACCTTTTGCAAATGGAAATCCAAGAAGCTCTAGCATTTTATACGCTTCTTTGTCATTTTCGGTCGTTGTGACCATGGTAATGTTCATCCCGTGCGTTTTAATGATATTATCATAATCGACTTCGGGAAACATCAACTGTTCATCCAAACCAAAGTTATAGTTACCCCGTCCGTCAAATCCGTTTTTTGGAAGACCACGAAAATCTTTTACTCTTGGTAATGCGATGTAGATAAGCTTTTGTAAAAAGTTCCACATACGCTCACCCCGTAAAGTAACCATTACACCCACAGGCATCCCCTCACGGATCTTAAAACCGGCCTCAGACTTTTTGGCTCTAGTAACGACAGCGTGCTGTCCGGCAATAAGACTAATAGTATCTTGAATATTTTGCAGCAGTTTACTATCTCTGCTTCCCTCACCTGCTCCTACACTGATTACGATCTTTTCAAGATTTGGGATGAGCATAGGATTTTGGATCCCTAGCTCCTCTTTGAGAGCTGGAACTACTTTTTCTTTATAGGTCTGTTTCAACTCCAATGTCATGACGCGCCACCTTCTACTTTTCGAACGTTAGAGATATGAATTGGCATCTCTTTTTTTATGAATCCGCCCTCAGGATTCTCTTCACTGGGCTTGACCGCCTTTTTAGCCACTTTGCATCCAGCCACAATTACCGCATCTTTTTTAGTCAAAACCTTTAATACCTCGCCGGTCTTACCTTTATCATCTCCAGCGATAACTTCGACGATATCACCCTTTTTAATTTTAAATTTTTTTGCCATTAGAGCACCTCCGGTGCGAGTGAAACGATTTTCATAAAATTTTTATATCGAACCTCTCGAGCTACCGGTCCAAAAATCCGTGTACCAATAGGTTCATTTTTATTATCCAAAATAACTGCGGCATTGTCATCAAATCGGATCAAAGAGCCATTTTCTCTTTGGATCTCTTTTTTTGTACGTACTACCACCGCTTTGACCACTTGGCCTTTTTTTACCTTGCCGTTTGGCAAAGCTTTTTTAACAGATGCGACAATCACATCGCCCACGGAGGCGTATCGTCTTTTGGAGCCTCCAAGGACCTTGATCGCCATAATCTCTTTCGCGCCGCTGTTATCGGCGACGTTGAGTCTTGTAAAACTTTGAATCATCACTGCACTCCTGACTGAACGATCTCTTTAAGCCGAAAAGATTTTCTTTTAGAAATGGGGCGACACTCTATAGCCGTAACTATATCGCCCACATTGGCTTGATTTTTTTCATCATGCACGAGATACTTTTTAAATCGTTTCACGATTTTATGGTATCTTGGATGCATCATCTTCCTCTCTACCAACAAAGAGATGGTCTTATCACCACTCTTTTTAATCACTTTTCCTTGAATAACTCTTTTATAAGCCATTATCCAGCCCTTCTTTTCTCAGATATCGCCGTTTTGATTCTAGCGATATCTTTTCTTGTTTTTCTAATTTGACTCGTATCTTGGAGCTGCATGGTTTTAAGCTTCATACGAAGCGTAAAAAGCTCCAACTTTTTCTCTTTTAACAACCCTTCTAACTCTTTTAAACTTTTCTCTTTAATCTCAGTATAGTTCATTTTCACTCTCTTGTGTCACGATTTTTGTTTTGAATGGAAGTTTATATCGTGCAAGATCAAGAGCCTCTCTTGCCAAGCTCTCCTCAACACCGGCCATCTCATAGATGATCCGACCGGGTTTGATATTCATCACCCATTTTTCCACTGAACCTTTCCCTTTACCCATCCGGGTTTCAAGAGGTTTTTTAGTCAATGGTTTATCAGGGAATACCCGAATCCAAATTTTACCTGTTCTTTTTACTTTTCTCGTCATCGCAACCCGAGCCGCCTCAATCTGTCGCGAATCGATACGGCCGTGTTCAAGCGCTTTGATTCCAATATTACCAAAAGCTAGGCTGTTGCCTCGATAGGCCTTGCCTCGGTTTCGTCCCTTTTGCTGTTTTCTATATTTTGTCTTTTTTGGCATCAACATGGTTAGCTTCTCCTTCTTGGAGCTCTACGTTTTGGCTTTTCGGTAGGCTCTGGTCGGATCCCTTTTTGCAAAACTTCACCTTTGAAGATCCAAACTTTCACCCCGATTACGCCGTATGTAGTATGAGCTTCGGCATAGCCGTAATCGATTTTGGCTCGAAGCGTATGCAAAGGTACGCGACCCTCCAAATACCACTCCGTTCGTGCCATCTCTGCACCGCCAAGTCGTCCCGCTACTTGGACTTTGATCCCCTTTACGCCTGCTTTTTGGGCAGCTTGGATCGCTTTTTTCATCGCTCGTCTAAAAGCGACCCGTCTCTCAAGCTGAGTCGCAACGTTTTCAGCGGCAAGCTGTGCGGAGGCTTGGGGACGTTTTTCTTCTTTGATATTAATATAGACCTCTTTACCTACAAGCTTTTGAAGTTTTTGCTTAAGCTTTTCGATATCGGCGCCTTTCTTACCAATAATGACACCGGGTCGCGCCGCTACGATGGTAACTCGAAGTTTTTTAGCCGTACGCTCGATAATGATATTGCTCACGCCTGCGTAGTAGAGCTCTTTTTTTAAAAAATTTCTAATTTTATAATCTTCGGCCACTCGATCAGGCATCTTATTGTAATCGGGAAACCAGCGAGACTCCCAGTTTCTATTGATCCCAAGTCTCAAACCGATAGGATTGACTTTTTGACCCATTAGCTATCCTTCTTTTGTGCTACTTCTACATAGATATGAGAAGTTGGCTTCATAATTCTGCTCGCTCGCCCTCGAGCTCTTGGTCGAAATCGTTTCAGATATGGACCCCGATCGACTCTACAAGAGACGATCTCCACCTCTTCTGGCTCATATCCTCCATTGGCTACTGCACTCGTAATCACTTTAGAGATCACTTTTGCCGCTTTATTTGGCATAAACTCCAATGCCGCCAACGCCTCCTCGGCATTCATACCCTGCACCTCGCGAGCGATCAATCTCGCTTTTGTAGGTGAGAGCCGGATAAATCTCAAAACTGCTTTACTCATCACCTATCCTTACTTACCTATTTTCTTCTGTACGGAGCCCTTATGGCCTCGAAAAGTCCGTGTCGGTGCAAATTCACCGAGTTTAAATCCCACATGGTTTTCTGTGATATAGACCGGTACAAACTGCCGGCCGTTGTGGACGGTAATTGTCAATCCGATCATTTCGGGTACGATAGTGCTTCTTCTTGACCATGTTTTGATCGGTTTTTTATCACCACTCTCTTTTGCTTTGAGCACTTTTTTCATCAAATGCTCATCTACAAATGGACCCTTTTTAATACTTCTTGCCATCGTTTACCCTCTTATTTTTTCTTTCTTCTAGAGATTATAAGCTTATCGCTTGGCTTTTTGCGTCGCGTCTTATACCCTTTGGTCGGTTTACCCCATGGCGTTACCGGATGTCCGCTTGGTCCAGTTTTCCCCTCACCACCGCCGTGTGGGTGATCGACCGGGTTCATCGCACTACCTCGTGTTTGTGGTCTAATGCCTAGATGTCGGCTTCGTCCAGCTTTTCCGATGACAATGTTGATATACTCTTCGTTACCTACCACACCGATAGTAGCCATACACTCGCCAAGAATCTTCCTCATCTCTCCACTAGGGAGTCGAAGAATGACATATTTACCCTCTCGACCCATAATCTGAGCATATGCTCCAGCACTTCTGGCCAACTGCCCGCCGTGTCCGGGTTTCATCTCGATATTATGTACCAAAGTACCCACGGGAATGTTTTTAAGCTTCATAGCATTACCGGGCAGTACATCGAGTCCTGACTCCGCCGCTTCGACAATATCACCGATTTTAAGACCGCTTGGTTGGAGGATATATCGCTTATCGCCATCTTTGTATACGATTAAAGAGATGCGGCAGTTTCTGTATGGATCATACTCAATAGTTGCCACTCGACCCGGAACGCCAAATTTATTTCGTTTAAAATCGATGATTCTATAGAGTTTTTTCGCTCCACCCTCTCGGTGTCTTGAGGTGATGCGCCCTTGATTGTTTCTACCCGCTCTTGTTGGCAGTTTGACCAATAGCTTTCGCACACTTGGACGAGCGGTGATGTCACTGCTCTCCACCACGCTCATAAATCTACGACTAGGCGTATATGGTTTATATTTTTTAATTGCCATGCTCTATCCTTACACCGCTAAGCTCTCTATGCTCGCACCCTCTGGGAGCTTAACATAGAATTTTTTATAGTTATCTCGTTTACCCTCAATCCCTCGAAATCGCTTGGTTTTGCCTTTCATCCGAAGAGAGTTGATCTTAACGGGAGTGACGCCAAAATACTCTTTGAGTACCGCTTTGAGCTGATTTTTTGTCATTTTGTCACTCGTTTGAATAACGATGTATCCCTCTTCTTGAAGGCCTAAACTCTTTTCTGTGTAGATGATTGATTTGATATCTGTTATATCTGCCATATTAGCCCTCTTTTACTATTTTTTCCCAAACCGGTTTTTCAATAACTACAGCTCTAAAAGCAGCCGCAAGATATGCATTGAGTTCATTTGGTTCGATGAGATACGCATTTGGTAAATTTCTAAATGCTAAGGATGTCTTCTCGTCAATGTTTTCTTTGACAATCAAAGCGTCTCGTACTCCAAGTTTTTTAAGGAGTGCGGCCGCATCTTTGGTCTTGCCAGACTCTACAGCCACACTCTCTACGACAAACAGAGCTCCTTGCTCACCTTTTTCGTTTAAAGCAAACTCAAGAGCTTTTCGTTTCTGCTTTTTGTTTACTTTTTGGGTGTAATTTTTGGTATTTTTAGGACCAAAAGCCACGCCACCGCCCACAAAAATAGGTGATCGTATGGAGCCGGCTCTCGCTCCTCCTCGCCCTTTTTGCTGCCAAGGTTTCTTACCCCCGCCGCTCACTTCGCCTCTTGTTTTGGTATGGGCGTTATTAGCGCGAAGATTTGCCAAATAGGCCTTGACATAAAGATAAAGGTTGTGGGGATTGATCCCTTGAAAATTTTCTGGCAGCGCCAACTCCCCAGAGCGCTCGAAATTTTCGTTTAGTACTACCGCTTTACTCATTTTACAATCCTTATCTTACCGATTGCTCCATTTGGCCCCGGAATGGAACCTTTGACAACCAAAATTTTATTTTCAGGGTCAAAACTGACCACTTCGTTTTGGACGGTTACTTTTTTATTGCCGTATTGTCCTGGCATCTTTTGACCCGGCATGATGCGTCCGGGCCATTCACACATACCCACAGACCCCGGAGCTCTGTGAAAACGAGACCCGTGGCTATCAGGGCCGCCGGCAAAGTTCCATCGTTTGACAACTCCTGTAAATCCTCGTCCTTTGGAGTTGAGGCTTACTTTGACCCTTTTGGCTTCACTCAAAGGCGAATAGTCCAAATCGCCCGCCTCTTCATTGGCCACTTTGAGTGTGACAAAGCGATTAAACTGAGGCTCTAGGCCATATTTTTTTTGCTGACCCTCAATTGCTTTATTTTTTCTTTTTCCTTGAGGATAGGCTACGATCGCCTTGCCGCCCTCTAAAATCTCGCAAACTTTTGCATCTTTGACTTTGAGTAGCGTTACCGGTATACTTGGTACTCCGATCGTTCTACTCATCCCAATTTTTTCAATGATAAATTCCATCTGTTCCCCTTACTCGCCCATTGATCTGACTTCGACATCCACTTCAGGTGCCAAGTCGAGCTTCATCAGTGAATCTACGGTATCTGGTGTGGCGGATACGATATCGATGAGC
>JALWCE010000154.1:41159-49994 GCA_027036935.1 Nitratiruptor sp.
TTGTTGATATGCGGTGATCTAAGAACGGTATACTTTCTGATTTTTGTAGGTAAGGGAATAGGACCTCTGATCTCTGCCCCTGTTCGTTTTACGGCTTCAACAATGGCCGAAACACTTCTGTCCAAAACCCTATGATCATAAGCGCGAAGCTTCAATCGAATCTTTTCCATCGGTACCTTTCTAAAAGAACTCGTTGCCAAAGCAACCTATTTATTTTGGAGCATGAATTATAGAACAAGCGGTTTGCAAAATCAAGGGGTTTAGATACAATAGAGTAAATTTATTTCCTTTCAAAAAGGAAAAAAATGGAGCTACTTGAGCTATTTTACGAAAAGAGTATGGTCAAAAGCCGATTTTTGCCAAGAAAAGCCAATCTGCCCCCACAGGATCGAATCGTGGTCCAAGGACCAAAATATTGTGGTAAATTCTCTTTTATACAACATGCCCTACAAGTGCAAAAAGCCAACTTTTTATGGATAGACTGCGAAGATCCGCGATATGATGCCCACTATGTCCAAACCAACTTACACCATTTCCTCCAAAAAAATAGTATCGATACGGTCGTCTTTTATGGCATCGACTCGCTTCCCTCTCCTCCTCCCGTTCGTACCATATTTATTACCCACCAGTACATACCGGCCCCCTATCCTATCCTCAAACTCTTTAATCTATGTTTTGAGGAGTTTAGACACTTTAACAAATATTCTGATCCCAAAACGGCTTTTAACCATTTTCTCAAATGGGGCAATTATCCAGAGATTGCCCAAATACCAGAGTATAAAAAAGAGAAGCGGCTGCGAGAGATCTATACGTTGTATTTAGCTCAAGAGATTCCCCTTTTTGCCCAACTTACCTTTTTTCAAGGCCACAACACCTCGATCTATTTTGCCTACAACCGCCTCAAAAACCACCTCAAAATCTCTAAAGACCGCTTTTACCATTTTTTTGAGAAATTGCAACAAGATGGAGTACTTTTTGCCATCTCTAAATATGGAGCCAGCAAAGCGCCCAAACGGCTCTTTTTTCACGACTTTTTGGCCAAATCGCTTTTTCATCTACAAAAAGAATTCCCAAAAATCTTTGAAAATATGGTCTTTTTAGAGCTAAAAGACAAAGAGCTCTTCTATCTTGAACCTTTGGGTTTGTATGTTCCTAAAGAAGATAAGATTATCCTTGCTATCCCTTTTGGCAACGAAGTACGCATCCAAAACAAGATTGATCAAGTATTGGCCAAAAATAAAGTAGAGGTAAAAAAGATAGAAGTAGTAAGCGTAGGGAGCCGTTTCAAATATGAAACGGGCTCCATTTTTTGCGAGGTACTCCCTTTTTATGAATGGGCGCTAAGAAAATAAGTTATAATGTACACCAAAAAAGGTTGATATGATCCTTTGCGGCATAGACGAAGCTGGTCGAGGAGCGTTGGCCGGTCCTTTGGTAGTAGCAGGGGTGATCTTGGAAAAAAGAGTTTATAAACTTAATGATTCTAAAAAACTCTCTTCTCAAGAGCGTGAGAGAAGATTTAAACGCATTTGCCAAGCCGCCCGTTACGAGATTGTAGTCGTCTCAAACGATTTTATCGATACTCAAGGACTCTCGGCCGCCATCTCCTTTGCTTTAGAGCGCATCGTCAAAGCACTTCCGGCCAAAGAGTATATCTTTGATGGCAACTGCACTTTTGGCGTAGGAAAAATCATCCCTATCATCAAAGCAGATGAGAAAATCAAAGAGGTGATGGCCGCCTCTATTTTGGCAAAGGTCCATAGAGATCGTTTGATGTGTGCGTACGACAAGCTCTATCCAAAATATGGCTTTTGCAAACATAAAGGATACGGCACTAAAGAGCATATAGAAGCGATAAAACATTATGGATATACTCCTTTGCATCGTAAAAGCTTTCGGCCAAAATCACTAGAACCACATCTTTTTGAAGGAGTCTTATGAGCCAGATCCGCTGTCCCAACTGCGGTACTCCAATAGACATTGATCAAACTCTGTACGCCAAATTAGAAGCCGCCGCCAAAGCTAACCTCGAACAAGAGATTCAAGAGCACCGCAAAAAGTATAAAGAGGCGTTACAAGCTCTTAAAGCCCAAGAGCATCACATAGCCATCCAAAGATCCAAACTTGAAGAAGAGGCGGCCAAAAAAGTGCAACAGATACTCAAAAAAGAGAAAAAACAGCTCCGTCAAGAGATCCACGAGGAGACAAAAGAGCTTATCGAAGGACTCAAAAGGCAACTGGCCAACAAAAACCGACAGCTCAAAGAGCTCCACAAAGCCCAACTGGAGATAGAAAAACTCAAACAAGAAAAGCTCCAAATACAAGAGCGTGCCCAGCTTGAAGCTAAACGCCAGCTTAATAAAGAGCTTCAAAAAGAAAAAGAGCGTCTTGCCAAAACGATATCTCAAAAGCATCTGCTCAAACTCAAAGAGAAAGAAAAACAGCTCAATGATCTTAAAATACGGCTTGAAGAGGTCCAACGCAAAGTAGAGCAAAGCAGTCAGCAGCTCCAAGGAGAAGTCCAAGAGCTCGCCATTGCAGAGTGGCTCACACTCCGATTTCCTTTCGATACCATTGATGCGATCAAAAAAGGGGAGCGAGGAGCCGACTGCATCCAGTATGTGTATACCAAAGAGCTTGGGCAATGTGGGAGTATTTACTACGAGAGCAAAAGGACCAAAGAGTTTAACAAAGAGTGGATCGAAAAGTTTAAGGCAGACATACGCAAAAAAGGGTGCGATGTGGGCGTATTAGTAACCCAAACGATGCCAAAGGGAATGGAGCGTATGGGACTACTCGAGGGAATATGGGTCTGTAGTTTTGAAGAGTTTAAAGCCCTCTCCTTTATCCTTCGCCATCACATTATCCATCTAGCCCAAAGCGTCAAGTCCCAAGAGAATAAAGGAGATAAGATGAGCATGCTCTATAGCTATCTTACCTCCAATGAGTTTCGGATGCAAATAGAAGCGATCGTAGAGGGATTTACCCAGATGCAAGAGGATCTAGCCAAAGAGAAGCGAGCGATGGCAAAGATCTGGAAGCAAAGGGAAAAACAGCTCGAAAAGGTGCTTCAAAATACCATCGATATGTACGCCTCCATACGGGGAATAGCGGGCAAAGCGATCCCTCCTATTAAACAGCTAGAGTTCCCACACGAAGATTAAGCGTAGAGGCTGATGGAGCCGTTTGGATTGGATGGGGGCTGAGATGCTCCTTTTTGCAGTTTAGCCATCACCGCTTCGTTTAGTTTCATAACTTCTTTGATCAAAGAGATCTTAATCTGCCCTTGTACTTTTGCTTGGATATTGGCAGCGGCATATCCAGCTACATCGCTGGTAGATTGTACTTGCATATTCGCTCCTTTTGTTCTTATTCTTACACCCCAAGTGGTTTTGACTTGATTATTTATCATCGGCAAGGGAAGTAGAGGCTTTACTTTTGCTCCAATAGTAATAAAAGACCCCCAACACCAAAAGAAAGATACCGCCTAAAATCAGATGGAGCGTCTGTTTAATGAGCGCCTCGTTTTGACCGATAAAGTACCCCAAGCCCAAAAGTACGGCACACCATATCCCAGCTCCCAAGAAAGTATAGAGTATAAAAGATGGGATATGCATCCGTCCAATACCTGCTGGCAAAGAGATGTACTGACGGATTCCGGGCAAAAGCCGCCCCCAAAAGGTACTTGGATGTCCATATTTTTCAAAAAAACGCTCCACTTTAAGCAAGCTTTGCTCACTTATACCCACATACTTACCAAAACGCTCCAAAAAGGGATGACCCAGCCTATGAGCCAGATAGTAGTTAAAAAGAGCTCCTGTTACGCTACCCCCTACGCCAGCCAACCATGCAAGCAGCAGATTCATCTCCCCTTTGCTCGCAAGATATCCAGCCGGTACCATCGCCACCTCACTGGGAAAGGGGAAAAAGGAACTCTCCAAAAACATCATCACAAAAATCCCCCCATATCCCATATCGCCTACAAGCTGGACTACCCAAGCGACTATATCATGCATTATACGCCTTTTTGAGCCTATCAAGGCGTGCCGTAGTTCCAAGCAGCAACATATCGGCTAGCACCAGTGCCATCATCGCCTCGGCCACTACGCTGCCCCTTGCCGCCACAAAAGGATCGTGTCGTCCTTTGAGGGAGAGCTCCACCTCGTTGCCGTACATATCGATGGAGCGCTGAGGTTGAAAGATGGAGGGGGTCGGTTTGAAATAGACCTTTACGAGGATATCCTCACCATTACTAATACCGCCAAGAATTCCTCCAGCGTTATTGGAGATAAAACCCTCTTTAGTAATTTGATCGTTGTTTTGACTGCCTCGCATTCTAGCCGATGCCGCCCCCGCTCCAATCTCTACAGCTTTTGCGGCATTAATGCTCATCATCGCTTCGGCCAGTACCGCATCGAGTTTGTAGTAGACGGGCTCCCCAAGCCCAGTGGGTACGCCTTTGGCTCGCACTAGTACGGCTCCCCCCACGCTGTCGTGCGCCTCCTTAGCCGCTAGGATCGCCTCTTTTTGTCTAGGCTCCATATCCGAATCAAGAGCGAAAATCTCACTCGATCTGGCATACTCAAAATCGTAGTTTGTAGCCTCGATGCCCGCTACCTCAACCACCCCCGCTTCCACCTTGATCCCAAACTCTTTTAATAGTAGCTTCGCCACGGCTCCAGCGGCCACTCTCGCCGCTGTCTCTCTGGCGCTGCTTCTGCCCCCGCCTCTATAATCTCGTATCCCATATTTGTGATGGTAGGTATAATCTGCATGGCCGGGTCGAAAGAGATCTTTGATGGCAGAGTAGTCCTTGCTCTTTTGATCTTTGTTGAAAATTACCATCGCTATGGGCGTACCTGTGGATATTCCCTCAAAAACACCGCTAAGGATCTCTACTTTGTCGCTCTCTTTGCGCTGGGTAGTAAACTTGTTTTGACCCGGCCGTCTTCGATCAAGTTCGCTTTGGATAAACTCCTCATCTATTTTTAGACCTGCCGGCACGCCGTCAAGGACGCACCCTATCGCTTTGCCGTGGGACTCTCCAAAGGTGGTAAAACGAAATCTTTGGCCAAAACTATTCATTTTTTAATATCTCTAAAGCTTTTTTTGCCGCCTCTTGCTGGGCCGCTTTTTTACTACGTCCTTTGGCGGTGGCTATGGTCTTGTCATGCAGCATTACCCCTACCTCAAACTCCTTTTTGTGATCGGGACCAAAGGAGTGCAGCAGTTTATAAGTAGGGGTAACCCCAAATTTGGCCTGAGTGAGCTCTTGGAGCGTAGTTTTGTAGTCTTTAAACAGCGAATCCATATCGATTTTGGGATAGACCTCTTTGAGCAAATGTAACACAAGCTTGCGTACCTTTTCTAGCCCACTTTCTAAATAGATTGCCCCCATCACCGCCTCAAATGCATTGGAGAGTAGGCTCGGCTTGGTACGGCCGTTGTTATTCTCTTCGGCTTGGGAGATGTAGATATATTTGCCAATATCCAACCGATTGGCCAGCTTGGCAAAGCCCTCCTCGTTCACAAGAGAGGCTCTTAGTTTGGAGAGCTCCCCCTCGTGGGCTTTGGGAAATTTTTTAAAAAGATACTCCCCCACAATGAGATCGAGCACCGCATCGCCCAAAAACTCCAGCCTCTCATTATTGACCGGACTTTTATAACTTTTGTGGGTGAGCGCCTCTTTGAGCAGCTCTTCGTTTTTAAAAGCATACCCTAGCTTTTTTTGAAACTCTTGTAGTCTGTCCATATTTCCATCCTTAAGATGGCTCCACAAAAAAAGTCTCTTTGCTTGTGGAGCTATCTTTTTGTCGCTACATTTTACCTAAATTTTGCTTCACTAGCCATTTGCCTAGCCAGTTTGTCACAACGCTCATTCTCCTCGTGACCGCTATGCCCTTTTACCCAATGAGCATGGATCTCGTGCGGAGCCGCCGCTTGTACAAACTCTCGCCACAAATCGGGATTTTTAACCTTTTGAAAATCTTTTTTTATCCACCCCTCCAGCCATTCGTTGATACCCCGCACCACATAGCTCGAATCGCTATAAAGCTCTACCACACAAGGCCTCTTTAAAGCTTTTAGCCCTTCGATAACGCCTTTGAGCTCCATTCTATTATTCGTGGTATGCGCCTCGCCACCTGTGATGATACGCTCTTTGTCTTTATACTTTAAAATGGCGCAATATCCTCCGGGGCCCGGATTGCCAAGACTAGAGCCGTCGCTATATAGATAGACTCTTTTCATTCTCTCTCCTTTGTATCAACGTATACTCAAGTACTGGCGGCTCCAAGCCATAACACGCCGGACATCTGGTAAACCCAAGAGGAAAAACCCCTTTGCACTTAGGACACAGATATTCAAATACTAACGTCGCTTTTGGATAGTGGAGCAAAACGTCAAACTCAAAGAGCCCACTACTATCTACCAAATCCACATACCCTTTGGCGCTGTAAAGCTCTTGCAAAAAAAGAGTATGGGTACGGATACGCTCTTTTGGCAAGTGCCATAAAATATCGGCTATTTTTGGAAAATCTTGAGGCAAGATACTCTCCCAAGCCCTTGAGATATCGCTTCTAAAAAGATATTCACCCGCCAAGCGTATCAAAAAAGGATGCTTACGATACAGCTCTATGAGCTCTTGCGTTTTTTTTTGTCGTATGAGATATTTTGCTTGCAAATAGATCCCCTCTAAACTCTCGCACCCTAACTCCTCTAAAATGGCCACCACTTCCAAAGCCTGCTCATAACGGCCCATCTGTTCATAGACTCTTAGCAGCCGCTCCAATACATCCACGCGTCTTGGATAGTGACCCAAAATCTCTTCGTAGATATTTTGACTTCGGGACAAAAAGCCAATCTTAAGATACAAATCCCCCAATCGCTTAAGTATCTCCACACGTCTTTGGGGATCCAAAACCTCTCCTAAACGCAAATACAAGGCTATAGCCTTGTCATATCGGCCATTTTGTTCATAGGACTTGGCCAAAAGAAGCAGCGTCTCCTCTTGCGTAAGCTCTTGGGTATCGATCTTGCCAAGATTTTGAAAAAATCGCCGCAAAGAGGTTTGCTCTTTTTTAAGCTTCACTACCGCCCACCAGTAGCTAAAAAAAGAGACGATAAAAATTAACCCTACAAAAACAATAAGGCCAAAGAGTGGATCGCGATACCCAAGCACAAAATCCAAGTCCGCTCCTTTTGGCCAAATTATACTATAATGCATTTTCACACAATAAGAACCAAAGGGATGAAGAATGAGCCACGAACAACTCCAAATCCTAGAGCGTCAACTTTGGAGTATCGCCAATCTGCTGCGAGGCAAAATGAACGCAGACGAGTACAAAAATTATATTTTGGGCTTTATCTTTTATAAATATCTCTCACAAAAGCAAGAGCTCTACGCTAACGAACTTTTGCAAGAGGATGAGCTCAAATATATTGAGCTTGAGGATGAGGAGATCATCGAGGATATCAAAGAGGAATCTTTGGAAAATCTTGGCTTTTTCCTTAGACCCAACGAGCTTTTTGGCTATCTGGTCAAAAAAGGCAAAGGGGAGCTTGGCAAAGATACTTTTATCTTAGAGGATTTGAAAAAGGCGTTAATAGCCATCGAGGATAGAGCTTATGAGCGAGAATCGAGCGAGGATTTCGTAGGCGTTTTTGAAGATGTGGACCTTAGCAGCCCCAAACTCGGTAAAACGCCAGAGGCCAAAAACGCTTTGATCGTAGATATTTTCTCTCGCCTCGATGAGATAGACTTCGATATAAAAAATCCAAAAAGCGACATTTTAGGACAAGCCTATGAGTACTTAATTGGCCAATTTGCAGCGGGAGCCGGCAAAAAAGGCGGAGAATTTTATACTCCAGCGCAAGTGAGCAGAATATTGGCCCAAATCGTAACTCTTGGCAAAGAGCGTATCAAAGAGGTGTATGATCCCACTTGCGGGAGCGGCTCGCTACTCATTCGCGTGGGCGAGTACACAAAGGTAGCGCACTACTACGGACAAGAGCTCAATAGGACCACCTACAATCTCGCCCGAATGAATATGATACTCCACAATATTCCCTATACCCAATTTTCCATCAGACAAGGCGACACCCTCGAAGAGGATAAATTTATAGACCTAAAAGCCGAAGCCATCGTAGCCAATCCCCCCTTTAGCGCCAAATGGAAAGGCCAAGAGGACTCCTTGCTTAAACAAGACGAGCGTTTCACGCCTTATGGAGCATTAGCCCCCAAGAACAAAGCCGACTATGCCTTTGTAACCCATATGCTTCATCACTTGGCTGACGATGGAGTGATGGCGGTGGTACTGCCCCACGGCGTTTTATTTCGAGGAGGAGCCGAGGGCAAAATCAGAAGAGCCATAATAGAAAAATTTAACTACCTCGATGCCGTCATAGGCTTAGCGCCAAATCTTTTCTACGGCACATCGATCCCGGCTTGTATCTTGGTATTTAAAAAGTGCAAAGAAGAGGACAATATCCTCTTTATAGAGGCTTCAAAGCTCTATGAAAAGGGTAAAAACCAAAACTATCTCAAAGATGAGCATATCCAAAAAATCCTAGATACCTACAAAGAGCGTAAAGAGATAGAGAAGTTTAGCCATTTGGCAACAATCAAAGAGATAAAAGAGAATGATTTTAATCTCAATATCCCCCGCTATGTGGATACCTTTGAGGAAGAAGAGCCTATCGATATAGACGAAGTGGCAAAAGCTATCAAAGAGATAGAGTCTCAAGAAAAAGAGGTAGATGCGAAAATAGAGAGCTTTTGCAAGGAGCTTGGTATTGCCACACCTTTTTAGATTTAGAGTTTATTGGAGTTTATTG
>JALWCE010000155.1 GCA_027036935.1 Nitratiruptor sp.
GTTTGACGATGACGGCGACAGCCGTAAGCCTCACCATGGTCTCACTCAAAGCCAAAAACCTCCACAAATCTACAGCCGCTACCGGAATCATGACAGCGGCGGTGGTGGACGATGTCCTCTCACTCATCGGTGTGGCGATCATCATACCCCTTGCTCTCAATGCCTCTAAAAACCATGGAGAATTGACGATCGATTTTACCAATCTCGCCATCATCTCCATCAAAGTGGTCATCTTTTTTCTCATAGCTCTCATCATAGGCCTTTTCGCATTTCCTGAGCGTGTCCCTCCTAAGCTACCACCAAACGCCTCCTTGCTCCAAAAGCTCGACTACTATCTCACCAAACTCTTCGTACCTATCAGTATCAAAAGGATTTTAATCATGTATGGGGGAGAGTTTACCCCTTTGGTCATGGTCTTCGTGGCGATGACGATGGGAGCGATCGCCGATCTTTTTGGTTTCCATCCAGCCATTGGAGCCTATATCGCCGGACTTTTTATGAAAAAGGACTACTTTTTGTTCGAAAATGCTTCCCGTCCAGACAAAATCTACAAAGAATCCAAATTTGTAATGGATCATATCGCCTTTACCATCTTCGGACCTATCTTTTTCGTCAATTTAGGAAGCAAAATCATCTTCGATTTCGATATACTCAGTACTATATGGTGGCAAGTGCTGGTACTGTTCTTCCTCGTCTTTTCTTTTCAAATCCTCTCGGCGGCACTGGCTGCCAGATTTACAGGCGGATATAGCTGGCCAGATTCTGTGATGATAGGGGTGGGGATGCTCGGACGCGCGGAGCTGGCTTTCATCGTCATCAATATCGCCTATACCGAACACCATATCTTCGATACGGCCCAGTTTCAGACACTCATATTCGCCACATTTTTGCTCAATATCAGTGTTCCCTTGATGATCAATTGGTGGAAGCCCTACTACGAGGGCAAAAAGGAGTTTCGCCTCTTTGGCATCAAGCTCTCGCGCTAACCCCGCATCGCCTGATCGAGATCTGCGATCAGATCCTCCACAGCCTCCAGGCCGATACTCAGTCGCACAAGCCCCTCACTCACTCCTGCGGCCAAAAGCTCTTCGTGACTGAGCTGCTGGTGAGTGGTGGAGGCTGGATGGGTGATGATCGACTTGCTATCACCTATATTGACCACTCGGCTAATGATCTTGACACTATCGGCAATTTTCTTGGCCTCTTCGAAGCTCTCCACCTCGAAGCTGAGCAGTCCACTGGCTCCACCTTTGAGATATTTTTTGGCGTTTTCGTAGTTTCTATCTCCCTCTAAAAAGGGATAGTTGACCTTTTTAACCTTGGGATGGTTGGCAAGCCACTTGGCGATCTGGAGTGCGCTTTGGCTGTGCTGGCGCATACGAAGGCTCAGATGCTCCAGCCCTTGGATGAAGAGCCAGCTGTTGAAAGGGCTTGGAGCGCTTCCCATATCTCTCAAAAGACTCAATCTTGCTCTAAGAATAAAAGGAGGAAAGGGAGTGTCGGTATAGACAAGGCCGTGATAGCTGGGGTCCGGCTCGTTGAAGTGGGGGTATCTGGGATTATCTGTCAGCTTTTCTTTGACACTTTTGGCTTCTACGACGATACCACCCAGAGCCAATCCCTGCCCTGTGGTGTATTTGCTGGTGCTATGCACCACCACATCTACGCCATATTCGATTGGGTTGCAAAGTATCGGTGTAGCTACCGTATTGTCCACTATAGTGAGGATGCCGTGCTCGTTGGCGATACGGACAATCTCTTCGAAATCTGGTACGTCGATACTTGGGTTGGTGATACTTTCAAAAAAGATCGCTTTAGTCTTTTCGTCGATAAGCTCTTCTATTTGCTGGGGCTGATGCACATCGAACATTCTCGCCTCAATACCAAGACGCTTTAGAGTATGGGTAAAAAGGGTCACCGTCCCGCCATAGAGCTGGTTGGCCGCTACGATATTGTCGCCGGCTTCTACGAGATTGAGGACACTGTAGTTGATAGCCGCCATACCACTGGAGGTGGCCAGTGCCGCCTCACCTCTCTCCAGTGCGGCAAAACGCTTCTCGAGTACATCAGTCGTGGGGTTGCCAATACGGGTGTAGATATTGCCAAGCTCTTTGAGAGCGAAGAGATTTGCGGCGTGTTCGGCACTGTCAAAAGCGTAAGCCGTAGTCATATAGATCGGCACCGCCATTGTCTTTTGTTCATCCTTTTCATATCCAGCATGCAGAGCGAGCGTCTCTTTTTTCATTAATTACCTCACAATTTATAATTTATAGTTAAAAAAGAGGTGTAGCCTCTTTAGACGTGGTAGTTGGGAGCCTCTTTGGTGATGGTGACGTCGTGGACATGGGACTCTTTGAGTCCAGCGCTTGTAATCTCCACAAATTCAGCTCTATCTTGGAAAGTATGGATATCTTTGGCGCCAAGATAGCCCATAGAGCTGCGAAGTCCTCCAATGAGCTGATGAATCACGTTGGCGATCTTGCCACGATAAGGCACCATACCCTCGATCCCTTCAGGTACCAGCTTATCCGCTGCCGTGCCCTCTTGGAAATAGCGGTCAGTACTCCCTTTGGTCATCGCTCCAATACTTCCCATACCACGATAAGTTTTGTACTGGCGGCCTTGGTACATTACCACTTCCCCTGGACTCTCCTCCGTACCGGCCAAGAGACTTCCAATCATCACGCTATTAGCCCCTACGGCCAAAGCTTTGGCCACATCACCGGAGTATTTGATCCCCCCATCGGCAATGATGGGCACGCCATACTCTTTAGCCACTGTGGCACACTCATCGATAGCGCTGATCTGTGGCACACCCACGCCAGCAACAATTCGAGTAGTACAGATACTTCCAGGACCTATGCCCACTTTCACCGCATCGGCTCCGGCGGCTATCAGATCGGCGGTCGCTTCGGCGGTAGCCACATTGCCCGCAACCACATCCACATCAAGCTCCTTTTTGATCGCTTTGAGGGTATCGATGATCCCTTGGGAGTGGCCGTGCGCGGAGTCAAGCACCAATACATCCACACCAGCCTCTACTAAAGCTTTGGCACGATCGAGCTGTCCCACACCAATGGCGGCCCCCACGCGCAGTCTGCCATATCTGTCTTTGTTGGCGTTGGGGTATTCGATCTTTTTCTTGATATCTTTGATAGTCACAAGCCCTTTGAGATGCCCCTCTTCGTCGATGATGGGGAGCTTTTCTATCTTATGCTCGTTCATTTTTTCTGCAGCCTCTTCGAGGGTGATACCAGGCTTTGCGGTGATGAGGGGCATTTTGGTCATCACTTCGCTCACTTTTTTACTAAAATCTTTTTCAAAACGCAGATCCCTATTGGTCAAAATTCCCAAAAGATGCATATCCTTATCCACTACCGGCACCCCGCTGATCTTATACTCGCTCATCAGCCGCTCCGCATCGGCCAAAGTGGCCTCTGGATGGACGTAAATCGGATCGATGATGATACCAGACTCGCTCTTTTTAACCCGTTTGATCTGGGCTACCTGGGATGGGATATCCATATTTTTGTGGATGATCCCGATACCACCGAGCCTTGCCATAGCGATGGCGGCTCTGTGCTCTGTCACCGTATCCATCGCTGCAGATACCAGCGGGATATTGAGAGGAATGCGTCGCGTAAGCATCGTATGTACATCCACCTCTTTTGGTAGGACTTGGGAGTGCTTGGGCACCAACAACACATCTTCAAATGTCAAAGCTCGTTTTCGTATTCTCATCTTTAGCTCCTTATCGCTCGTTCCAGACTGCTCGCTCCATCAAATAGCGTCTGTTCGTCAAAAGCCCTACCAATAAGCTGCAACCCTACAGGCAACCCATCCACCTCATCGATAGGCAGACTAATAGCCGGTAGACCGGCAAGATTGACCCCTATCGTATAGGCATCACTAAGATACATTTGCAGCGGCGTCTTCATCGCTCCAAACGCAAAAGCCACATCGGGAGCGACTGGGGAGAGGATCAGATCCACCTTTTCAAAAGCTCTGTCGTACTCATCTTTGATCAGATGTCTTGCCCTTTGGGCTTTGAGATAGTAGGCGTCGTAGTAGCCGCTGGAGAGTACGAAAGTCCCAAGCAGTATCCGGCGCTTCACCTCTTCGCCAAAACCTTCGCTTCTGGTTTTGCGATACATCTCTTTGAGATTATCTGCTTGGGCCCTATATCCGTAGCGCACCCCGTCGTAGCGGCTGAGGTTGGTGCTCGCTTCCGCCATCGCCGTGATGTAGTAGGATGCGATATCATATTTTGCATCCATCAAAGCGATCTCTACGATCTCGTGACCTTGGGTTTTTAATGCCTCGATCGCTTTGTCGTAGGCCCTCTGCACTGCAGCACTCGCATCTTTTATGTAGTTTGGCACGATTCCGATGCGAAGCTTTCTATCGGGATTGGGAGTGATGGGTGTGTGCTCCACCGGTGCGCTGGTACTGTCCTTTGGATCGTGACCGGCGATGATGTTGTACAAAAGTACGGCATCTTCTACGTTTTGGGTCATGGGACCGATCTGATCGAGGCTGCTGCCGTATGCCGCCAGCCCATATCTGCTCACTCTGCCGTATGTTGGCTTCATCCCAACAATCCCGCAAAAGGCGGCCGGCTGGCGGATACTGCCGCCTGTATCGCTCCCAAGAGCTGCGATAGCGATCCCAGCAGCCACCGCCGCCGCACTTCCACCGCTACTGCCTCCGGGAACCCTAGTTGGATCTTTTGGATTGAGAGTCTTGCCATAGTAACTCGTCTCGGTGGAGCTTCCCATGGCAAACTCGTCCATATTGGTACGGCCAAAAGGAGCGAGGCCTGCCGCTTTGAGCTTGGTAATCACCGTAGCGTCGTAGGGAGCGATGTAGCCTTGCAAAATCTTGCTGGCACAGGTTACCTCCCAGCCATCTACTTGGATATTGTCTTTGATGGCGATAGGCACCCCTTCACCTGCTTCATCCAATGCGATATAGGCGTTGAGCTCTTTTTGCTCCCGGGCCTTTTTGGCCAAATCCTCTTTTAGAGCTGCCAACTCCTCCTTTGGAAGCTCCAAAGCCTGCTTTAGTGTTATCAACCTCTCCTCCTTTTGATTTCAAATATTCCAGCTGCTACCAATACCACAAAAAAGAGTATCGCTCCAGCGATCGCTTGCCAAGGCACCGGCTTAGCGAAGTCCATCTACCACCTTTTGACACCGCTCGCAGAGGCACTCTTCGCACTTGGCTTTATATTTCCAACATCGTGGGCATTTGTGCTTGGTGGCTCTTCGTATCGTGAAGTTATCGCCATCTAGCTCGAAGCTTCCCAGCTCTTCGCCACCAATTTGCTTATCTACGCCACTGACGATAAACCAATCCTCCCGCTCCGTGGGGGGCAGAGCCAACACTTTGGCGCTATCGGTATCGATCGCCAGCTCCAATGAGCTTTTGATCTTTTTATCTTTTTTTAGAGCGTCCACGATCTCGTTGAAGCGGCCTCTAGCCTCCAGCATATAC
>JALWCE010000156.1 GCA_027036935.1 Nitratiruptor sp.
CGTAGGTCCCAGGTTCGAATCCTGGCGGGCGTACCACTTTGCGGACGTGGTGGAACTGGCAGACACGCCAGACTTAGGATCTGGTGCCGCAAGGCGTGGAGGTTCGACTCCTCTCGTCCGCACCACTCAAAACCCCCATAAATACGGGCTTCCAAGCGTTTAAGGTTTCGATGGGTGTCGTCTTGGGTGTCGTCCTCTGGCAAACAGATTTCAATTCTCCATAATCTTATTTTATACTTCCAAAGTGTGCTATAATCTTCCAATGGTATCAATTTAAATCAATCCAAATACTCTTTTATCAATCTAAATAGTTAATTTTATATCTTAAGAAATTGGTACCATTTTGGCCAAAAGAGCTACAATGGCCTGGATGGCTCTTCTTTGAGCCGTCCTTACCTTACTACGCCCATTTACTTGGCTTCTATGCCTATGGGGTCCGATAAAGGGTCATGTTGGTTTGCTTCCCATAAACAGAAAATTAGAAGCACAAATATATCATCACACCAGACAAACGCTGGGGTCCGCACCACCCGCATCGGCCTTACCTCCAAAAAGAACCTATACCCCCACCCCTCAAAATTGGTTTTTGTTTGTGTGGAGCTGGGCGCCCGCTGGAGATGGTTGGGGTAGATAATTTTTAATCCGCCCCTGCATTTTTATAAGTGTATTGGTTTAAAAGGTTTAATTTTGGTTGCATTCTAAAAGCATCCTGATTATGGGACTTCCTATGCTTTTTCAGTTCAAAAAGGCAACCAATGAAACCAACCTTTAAACCACTGTAGCTAAAAAGACCTCGAGGCTCACACCACCCGCTGGCTGGATTGTTTAGTCAGTACCTTTTTGTATTTTTTTGGTGATTTTTGATTTATTTTTTTTCTTTTTCTCTTGGTGACAATGGTGACAGTAGACAAAAGTGCTGAGAACCCCCGTAAAATGGGACTTCTATTGTCACCGTAACGATGGTGACAATACGGTGACAATGGTGACAACAACCAGATGGGAGCTTCTATTGTCGCTATTGTCACCACATTGTCGCGCGACAATAAAAAGCCCGTAAAATCGGTTCTTTAGAGGGTATTGTCACTGTCGCCGCCACTTTTAAGAGGTAAAGAGGTTTTTTGTGATGTAATGATGTAACTTTTCCCTTGCTTTTCAATCACATAGTAAGGCTCTAATACTTGTAGGGCAAAATTTTTGCCTACCTTAGTGGAGTGATACACGTCTCGCAGCTTGATAGGTAGCTTTTGCGATGCAACGAAGTCGAGTATTTTATCCCGCTTTTTTTCAAAGGCGATCTCTTTTTGATAGTCGAGTATCGAAGTGATATTGAATGCTTCTACCGCCTGATAGACGTAAAATTTCGTTATCTCGATAGCTCTTTGCATAACCTCTAACGGGATAAAATTATCCTCTTTAGGCTCTTGTAGCGCTTCGGTGGTGTAAATGAGTATCGCTATGCTACCCAGCAGCTTGTCTATCTTGCTAAAAAATCCTCTTAGTTCGGGGTAGGCTGACGCCAATGCACCGTTATTAAGTCCCTCCAAAAACTGCTTAAAAGCTTCTTTCGCTTCATTGGTGAGTTGGAGATAATAAAGATCCTCGACATAGCGATACTCTTTTGCTTTGGTGTAGTTTTCGAGCTTTTTATCGATGAGGTCGGTTACGAGTTCCTCAAAAGCGTGCTCTACTATTTCGTTTGCCTCTTTATCTGCTATTTTGTACTTGATATCGTTTGCGATGTAGATGAGTTGAAATCTGTCGTTAAAACCGCTTGTAATGTTATCACTATCGCCCAGTACGAGTTTTTTGTATATCTCTGGCTGGATACCGCCAAAAAGGCCTAATGTGAGCTTTTTGACGTTTACATCGCCTCTATTGATGCGTGCTATAGTGTAGCTGCTTGCACCGCTCCAGCTTTCCAAAAGCAGGCTTCGCATCTCTTTGTCTTTTTCAAAGCTATAAAGCATCTTGCTAATCTCGTCTTGATAAATGAGGAAACCTTGCTTATTGGTGGCCAGGATATCGGTTAGCTTCTCTTTGGTGGTATCCGATAAGAGGAGATATTTGCTCCTTGGCTTCTCTTTTGCCTTAGCTTCGAGCCTCTCGATGGCAGCCTGGAGTTCTTCTATTTTTCCACTGTCGCCATCGGCTTCAGCCTTTATGAGTGCCTTGCGTTTGCTACTGAGCGTTTTTAGGACGTTTTCATAGCGTTCCTTTGCCTCCTCAAAGTTCTCGATATAGGTGAAATGTTTTTTATAGATGGTATCTGTAAAAGCCTTAAAGAGGGGTGTTTTACGAGTTCCTTTTTGTGCGATGATGCAGCCCCATAGGTTAGGGATTATTTTGTATTTTATGTCTTTGGTGGGCACTAAGCAAAGTTTATCACTGATGAGGTTGTTTAGAAATGCAAAGCAGGTAGTTACTACCAGCTCAAAAGGCAGCTCCAGCCTTTGGCTCACATCGTCACAATATTCCTTTATAGGAGATGGTAGCAGCTCTTTGTCAATGCGTGTATTTATGTACTCTTTCTCTTGGTCTGATAGCTCTTTTTTGGCTATACTTTCATTAGATGTGTTCTTTATGCTCTCACGCGTGTCTGTGGCCGTAGGCGTCTCCATTCCTACGGCTTCCCTGATAGCTTTTTTCAATAGTTCGCTCATCTCTTCCCTCCTATGAGTAGTTTGATTTCATTGGCCAGATAATCAACGATGGTATTTTTTACCAGCTGGGGGTCGGCTAAATAATTCTTTCCTCGCACCTCTTTGGCTATCTCGTTGCAAAAGTCCCTGAAGTCATACCCCTTAGGCAGCTCTTTATCCAAAACATGCTCAAAATCTATCCCATAGACCTTGCAGCTTCTATAGTGCCTTTGCAGCTGCTCTACGGTGGCCTTGCAGCTTCTATCGTTATCCAGCAGGGCAAAGATGTATCTATCCTCTAAACGAGGCGCGCAGGGGTTGTTAAAGAGCGTATGGGCTATGCTGTCGCTTTGCAGCACCATGTAGTTTAGCTCCAGCAGCTCGAAGAGTAAAAACTCCCCTATGCCATACCCTACGAAAATGGTGGGGTCATCGGCATCGAATATCCGATGAGGTATGAGGCGCTTGCTCCCATAGGTTTTCCACTTAACGGGATTGCCATCCCTATCGATGGCGTTGCGTATGCAGATAGCTGCTACTTTATCCCCGTCAAAGAGCGATACCGTAAGGCTTTGATACTTCTCACTGTAGCCGATATGCTTGCGTATAACACGGCTGCCATTGGGTCTCCATATATCCCTGTCTATCAGTTCATAGAGCAGGGTAGTGGGATTGATAAACCCAGCCGGCCAATCCGATACCGGCTTGGTGCAGGCGATATGGTCGAGCTTCTCTTTGGCTGCCTTAAAGCTCTCATGCATAGCATCGAGGTTATATTTTGGCTTATCCTCTTTGCTGGTATAATGTTGGTCTGGTTCTGGTCTGGCTGGCGGCGGCTGGGTGAGATCCACCGGCGGCGGGAGATGGTTACTCATGGTCTATCCTCATGCCAAGGCACTGAGCCACCCAAAGAGTGGCTTCTTTAAGCAGTGTTTGGTGGTATTCATGGATAAGCGCCACGATATCGCCACCCCAGCCGCTGCCAAAGTCCTTGATGTAGCCATCCCTTCTGATAGAGGCAGATGGCGTCCTGTCATCTGGTCGTAAGCGAAACATGTAGTTACGATTGACCCTATACCCCAATGCTTCCAGCATAGCTCTCACCTTATCCCTATCGAGGCTCTCTTTTATCTGGGCTCTAAGCTCTTTGAGATCCATCATCCACCTCCATAGACTCCTCTTCCGTCTCATCGCTCTCGATATCGAAGATCCTGGTCGCCGCACTCTCCAAAATATTGCTCAAATATGTGAGGAGGAAGGCCCTCCGTCCCTCTCCACCCTCGATGTGCATATCCCTTGCAAGCAGTAAGGGTATGGACCACAAACTGGATATCAGATCGTATTTCGATTAGATCGTGCAGGTTGTTTGTTTTCATTGGTTGCCTCCTTGTGATCGATATGCTTCTATATCCGTGGATAGCGGGATGTAGCTCTCATGCACCTTGTGATTGAGTGCCGCAAATTTCTCTCTTGCATTGACGCAGATCTCATCGAGCTTCTCTATGGCCTTGTGCACCTGGTAAAACTCATCCAAAAGATCTTCGGCGGCCCAGTGGTACTTATGCCTAAAGAAACTGACCTCTCTTTTGGCCTCCATGAGCCTTACCTCATCCGATACCATCTCCAGCTTGGCCTTGAGATCTTCGTTCTCTTTTTGCAGCTTCTCATAGTCCGCCAGCTTTTCCAGCAGCTCGTCTATAAGCTCCTGCTTTGCCTGACACTCTTCTGTGAGGGTGTTCAGTTCATCCTTTAAGAGGATATTCTCCTCTTGCAGCTCTACGATTCTGGCCAGTGCTTCTGACTTTTTCATGGTTACTCCTTTGCGTTGTACTTATAACCAAATGGTTATACAAAAATCGATTCTATAACCTTTTGGTTGTATTGTCAATACTGTATATAATGATTTGGTTATTCTGAGACCGTCCTGTGTTATAATTCACTAACCAAATGAGTATAAGAGAGCCAAAATGGATAATGAGAAATTTAAACAATTGCTTCAAAAAGCTGGGCTTACTAACAAAAAATTGGCTGAGATGTTGGGCATTACTCCTCAAAGTGTCAATAACTGGTCCGTTAAGGGATACCCTTATTGGCTCGAAACTTGGCTCCAAAACTACATCAAAGCCAAAACCCTCGATAACGTCAAAGATGTGATCTGCTCCGACGAGTCTGCTCCTATAGGAGAGAGGGATGGATAAAAAATTAAAGCTGGATGTTTTCAAGGCGTTGCTGGATGCCCATAAAACGAAGCTTTTACTGTTCGCCAGTGCCTTGGGCGGTAGTGTAGCAATTATGATAAAAAGCGATAATATAGCTATTTTAGGTATTTTTGCCATTTTGGGTGCTATTATGTTGATAGGAGTTTTTATCAATCTGGTAAAATTCAACAAATTAGTCAAAGAGATAGAGGAGTTAAGAGATGAGCGGTGAACTTGTGGCTGGCGTGATCGTATTAGTTGGCGTTGTCGTTTACTTGATAGACACGTTTTTCCATTTGGGTATCTTTGACAAACTTGCCGATAAGCTTGAGAGGTAATATTTTGCATAATCCATTCATAAATCCCTCTAAATTCGCTTCTATTGGATTTTTTGGCCATAACCAATACAAACATACTTCTCGCCTCCAAAGTAGCTTATGATCGCTTCTGAGCGAAAACTTTATCTACCCTCATGGGGTGACCCGTCATCGTTGCTGGCATATCTACCTACAAAGATCTCTTTGCCCAGTATCTTGTTCAATCTTTCGCTGTCGAATTTCTCCATAGAGTCCTCTCGTATTTAGCCGTATTTGCGTTTTTAGCCCGTTGGGTGATCCATCTATCCTCTAAAAGGAAACATCGCTTAGAATTGAAA